>JAZQSZ010000200.1:0-9056 GCA_045630365.1 Paludibacteraceae bacterium
CAACACCCCTGTGACCGTCAAAACGCGGTTAGGATGGGACGACAACAACCGTATTATTACCGACATAGCCGAAGCATTACAAGACTGCGGAATAGCCGAGTTGGCTATCCACGGCAGAACACGCAGTCAGATGTACCGCGGCGATGCAGACTGGACACTCATTCGTGAAGTAAAAAACAATCCCCGTATCCATATTCCTATCATCGGAAATGGCGATGTCACCACCCCAGAAAGATCCAAAGAATGTTTTGATGAATACGGAGTAGATGCTATCATGATTGGCCGTGCCACCTTTGGCTGCCCATGGATATTCGAAGATATCCAACACTATCTCAACACCGGCGAATTAATGCCAGAACGCAGCATGCAATGGTGCGTGGATATCCTCAAAGAGCATGTAGAACGCAGCATTGAGTGGATAGGCGACGAGCGCAAGGGCATCGTGCATAGTCGTAGGCATTTTGCTGCTTCGCCAGCGCTCAAAGGATTATTTGATTTTCGCCAAATACGCATCGCCCTGCTTCGTGCTGACAGCAAAGCCGAAGTCTTCCAGATTATGGATGAAATCGTGGAAAAATGGGGGAACTCGCAGAGTAAGGGGGTATAAGATAAACTAGAGACTCTAGATGCTCTAGATAGACTAGATGGCGCGAGTGTAAACACGATACTACTCCCTCCTACTCAACCGTTACTCAACTGTTACTCAACTATTACTCAACCATCGGATAAACCACACGATGGTGGTTTATCTCCATGAGTTTTTGTTTGAAGACTGGACGCACGTCTTCTAGATCCTTGAAGGACAATGGCGTCTGAGATAATTGTCCATCTCGCATTTGCAAATCTATCATATCATCCACCATATCGGAGATTGACTGAGGAGTCATCTCCTTGAGCGAACGAGAACGCGCCTCAATAGCATCTGCCATCATCAAGATAGCCGCCTCCTTGGTCGCAGGTTTAGGTCCAGGGTAGGTATAATCGGCGATATTAACCGCAGAAACATCCTGTCCCGCCTGTTTGGCATGATTTAGCGCCGTGTTATAGAAATAGCGAGTCTGCGATGTGCCATGGTGAGAACGAATAAAATGGATAATCACCTCAGGCAAATGGTGTTTGCGAGCAATACGCTCACCCTCAAGCACATGGTTGATCACCACCTTAGCCGCAGCAGCCGTATCCATACCATCGAGCGGATTGCGCCCCTCGACTTGATTCTCTATAAAACAGTCGGCATTGCTCATTTTACCTATATCGTGATACAACGCTCCTGTACGAACAAGCAAGACCTTAGCGCCAATGCGTTTGGCCGCCTCGGTAGCGAGATTACTCACCTGCAAGGAGTGTTGGAAAGTGCCAGGAGCCTTCTCAGCAAACTGAAGCATAAGGTTGGAATTGACATTGGTCAACTCCACCAAAGTGATATTGCTCAACAGACCAAAACCGCGCTCGAAGAGGAAAATTAGACCATACGAGCAAATCACGAGAATAGCATTGATAGCGAAGAGCAGATAGTAGTGCCAGTCAATATCATTATATGTACCCGTGAATAACAAGTGCATAGCTGTATACATCAAACTATAGACAAGCAGAACAATAGCCGCCGTCTGCGCCAATTGAGCACGTTGGGTCATATCGCGTAAAGAGATAACTGCCACAATACCCACAACCATCTGCGTGAGCAAGAAGACATATGGGGCAGAATGGGCGACACTAACAATACATACAGTGATGATATGCAGGAAGATAGCCGTACGCGAATCGTAAAAAACACGTGCGATAATAGGACACCACACAAAAGGTACGAGGTAGATAAAATTCTGGTCGTCTACATACACCAACACCAAGAAAGCGGAAGAGATGATAATCGCCATCAAAATCGTAAAGAAGAGCACATGGCGGAGGTTATCCAACAGTTTGCGTCGATAAGTAAAGAGGTAGAGATAGAACACTACTAGAAAAAAAACAATACAAACCGATCCACCTAGCGAGGACACAAAACTCTGACGCTGAGAGACATTTTGCTGCTCCTTGGCCGCTGCATAGGAATCAAGTTGGCAGCAAATTTCCTCGGTCACCATCTCGCCCGAATCGATAATCTTAGTACCCGCTAGCACCATACCATGGGTGAGCGAAATGGTGCCCAATAATTGATTAAGAACATTCTGTGAGGTGATGGAATCGTACTCTAGGTTAGGCGCATACTCTTTGTTGGTCATCTGAAAAGCTGTCTTAGGAGTGTATATATTCTGCACCGAAACCAAAGTAGAAACCTTATTCTCCAGCACCGACACAAAAGAACACCCTAGAGAGGTCAAACGCTCCATTTCATCCAAAGAAACAACATAGAGTTCCGATGGATTCGAGGATTTTAGGGAAGTATAGCAAGGTGTATAGTCCCGCATGAGCATGCTGCGCTCAGCGTCCAACTGCGCCTCGGTCTTATTGATAAGAAAATCAAACTCAGCCATCACCAACCCGTATCCCCAAGGTTGTCCAACCTCGTATGTGTATTTGAAATTAGACTCATAACGAGGGAAAAGATAAATAGACAATGCTGCCAAAGCGGCCAGAGCGATGCATTGCAAAGATGTTCTTAAGACAGGTTTCATAGGAATCTATCGTCTAAAAAAATTATCGTTTGTTTCGAAAAAATGTCTGTACCAGTTGTTTGCACTCCTCCTCCATCACTCCCATTGAAATCGTGCATTTAGGATGCAAAGCCTGGGGTGCTAAGCGTGTAAAACCGCGTTTCTCATCCGCCGCACCATAGACTACACGATGGATCTGAGCCCATCCTATGGCACCCGCACACATCACACAAGGTTCGAGGGTGACATAGAGTGTACATTGGGTGAGATACTTACCCCCTAAGGTACTCGCCGCCGCCGTGATAGCCTGGATCTCGGCATGCGCCGTCACATCCTGAAGGATCTCAGTGAGGTTATGCCCCCGACCTACCACTTGGTTATCCGCCACAATAACACACCCAACGGGTATCTCGCCCTTATCGTATGCTCTACGAGCCTCAGCTAGCGCCATCTGCATATAGCGCAAGTCGTCTGCAGTATGATCAATTGGTGTGGACATAAGAGTATTTAGCTTGTAAAAAACGAGGCAGATCCTCAGGATGCTGCTCAAAATGATTACCAATCACTACGATATTTGCTCCCGCTGAAAACGCGGCAAGCATCTGCTCCTCCGATGTGATACCTCCACCTACGATCAAAGGCAGATCGATAGCCTGACGAACGGCACGAATAGTATCGATGGATACGGGCGTTTTAGCACCACTACCCGCCTCTATATAAATCAATTCTTTACCTAGCAACTGCCCTGCTAGCGCATGACTCACCACATCCGCCACTGCCTGACGAGCAATAGGGGTGCAACCCGAAACACGCTCCACAGCACTCTGACGATCGCCATCCACCAGGATATACCCCATAGGTATGGTCTCTATCCCTGACTGCCTAATCGTAATCGCCGATTGAACATGGGGTTCGATGAGCACTTCGGCACGACGAGAGTTGAGTAAAGTGAGAAAAAGCAAGGCATCTGCCTTCGGGGTGAACTGCGCCGTATTACCTGGGAAAAGCACCAAAGGTGCTGCGGTATGCTGACGAAGAAGCGTAACACACTCCTCAATCTGGGTACCCGTACTACCTCCCACCAAGACCAAATCGACTCCCCCTAGATAGGGAAGAAGAGCATAATAACGATCTCGTTTATCCGGATCAACCAAGACAGCAAGCAAAGGCTGGGCCAACTGCTGATGATGCAATATGGTAGATAAAACGCTCATTTTGTCCGAATTCATCGCCATACCATCGACTCCATGATCATACGAGCATCTTGGCGCAAATAGTCATGGATGGGGGCTAGAGAATCTTGATTAGGAATAGTATTGCAATAAACCGAGCCACGGAAGAAGTGCTCCACCGAGTCGGTAAGATAAAACTGGATAGGTGTGGCTGTATTGCCATACAACTCATAGTAAAGACCATAGACAGAACGCTCAACGTTGGCATATTCCTGGGCAGGAATAGCCGAGGCCACGGTAGAGTGGCTATAGAGAAATTCTTGGGCATCTCGCGAGAGCGTACGCAGATTATTGCGCACAAGTTTATAACTGCAGTGGATCGTAGCATTGAGTGTAGGATACTGAATATCAATCCAATACACATCACTTTCCTTCTCGTGCACATCTACATAAGCATTTGTAGATAGTCGAAATAAGTACGGATACCCCTTCCAATCAAAATAGGTATACGCCGTATCTGGAACAGCGATACGGTAATAACCATAGGGTTTGGGAACGGACTGACGGCGGCAAGAATATAACATACTTGTCAACATTCCAAACATGAACACATATAGTAAAATCCTCTTCATATATGCAAAAATTCGTGCAAAGGTAATGAAATCCTTTGAATTATGCAAGAGTACGAAGCACATAAATGCATATTTATAGAAAAATACATAGGAAGTCTTGCATATATGAAAAAAAAATAGTACTTTTGCAGACATTAATAAATTTAATATAAATTTAGGGCAAATGTGTATAACCAAAAACACTAATGATATGATGAAACACAACTATTGTGTGATTATGGCCGGCGGAGTAGGTAGTCGCTTTTGGCCATTTAGTCGCACGGACAAGCCCAAGCAGTTTCTGGATTTCTTTGGCACCGGTCAAAGTCTGTTGCAGATGACTGTGAATCGCTTTGCCAGTTTGGTTCCTGCGGAGAATATCCTGATAGTAACCAACGTGCAGTATCGCGATTTGGTATTGGAACAACTACCTATGTTGCAGTCCTCGCAGGTGTTGTGCGAGCCTGCTCGCAGAAACACTGCCCCATGTATTGCTTATGCTGTCGCGCGCATAAAGGCCATGGCTAAGCAACAGGGCGAAACGAAAGCCAATATCGTAGTGGCACCAAGTGACCACTTGATTTTGCAGGAAGAGAAGTTCATTCAGACGATTGCCGATGGACTGAAGTTCGTGGCTTCCCACGAAGCCCTATTGACATTGGGTATGAAGCCTACTCGTCCTGACACTGGATACGGATACATCCAGATCAACGGCGAGAAAATGACGGTAGATGAAGCGGGCACCTGCAAAGTGAAAGCCTTTACCGAGAAACCTAACTTGGAGATGGCCAAGAAGTTTGTGGAGAGTGGTGAGTTCTTATGGAACTCAGGCATTTTCCTTTGGAACTTACAGTCTATTGATGCCGCGTTTAAGGCGTATCTGCCCGAAGTAGCCAATATCTTTACCAAAGGCGAGGATGTACTAGGAACAGAAGCAGAGGAGAGATTTATCCAAGAGGCCTTCCCTACCTGTCCAAGTATATCCATTGACTACGGAGTGATGGAGCATGCCCAAAATGTGTATGTATTACCTAGCGACTTTGGATGGAGTGATCTGGGCACATGGGGCTCGCTATATGACTTGAGTTCAAAAGATGAGAATAGCAACGCCACCTTGCATTGCGAAGCAAGATACTATGATAGTCACGGCAATATCGTCACATTGCCTAAAGGACATATGGCTGTGATACAAGGCGTAGAAAACTGCATCATCGCCGAGTCCAACGGTGTGTTGCTAATCTGCAAACGAGAAGAAGAACAACAGATTCGTCAGTTCCATATGGATGCTGAAGATAAGTGGAAATAATATTAGGAGGAATAGATATGAGTTATTTGAATTTTGACAAGAAACTACTCATCAACCTTGAGCGTAGTTTGAGCAAAGAGATGATCCGCACCAATCGTGCAGGCGCCTACAACTCCACCACATTAGTGGATTGTAACACTCGCAAGTACCATGGACAATTGGTACTCCCTCTCTCTGATCCATTGCCAGAAGATAATTATGTGCTTCTGGGCAGTTTGGATGAAACCGTGATTCAACATGGTGCCGAATTTAACCTTGGCATTCACCAATATGGTGAAAACTTGTACACTCCTAATGGTCACAAGTACATTCGTGAGTTTGACTGCGAGGTGATTAGTAAAACCACCTATCGTGTCGGCGGTGTGATATTAACCAAAGAGCGTATGTTGGTGAGTTTTGAGCCACGCGTGTTGATTCGTTATACCTTGGTAGAGGCACACTCACCTACCACATTGCGATTGAAACCATTTTTAGCATTCCGCAGCACCAACGAACTTACCCACGAGAATCCAGGGGCTTGTACCGATATGCGCGAAGTACAAAACGGTAGAGCAGCGAGAATGTATCCTGCATTCCCTGAGTTATACATGCAATGCTCCAAGAAATGTGAGTACACTCATAACCCACAATGGTACAGAGGAATAGAATACCTCAAAGAACTAGAGCGAGGATTCTCCTATAAGGAGGACCAACTAGTGCCAGGATGGTTTGAGATAGCCATCAAAAAAGGTGAGAGCATCATTTTTGCCGCAGGTATTAGCGAAGTGAAGACCAACACCTTGAAGGGATTGTGGGAGAAAGAGTTGCAACGCCGTAGCGCACGTGACACGATGTTCAACAGTCTGAAAAACGCGGCATCACAATTCTACAAACGCGAAGGAGACAAGTGCTATTTAATGGCCGGTTATCCATGGTTCAAAGCCACTGCTCGTGAGGAGTTCTTGGCATTGCCAGGTTGTACCATGGGTATTGATCGTCCTGAGTATTGGGACGCTATCGTGAATAAAACTGCCGTAGAGGAGATTCGCGCCTTTATGAACGGTCAGCCACACAAACTAGTGGGAATGGATGAGCCAGACGCTTTATTGTGGTTTATCCACGCACTGCAAGAGTATGCAGAATACACATCTCTAGAAGAGACCACCAAACTATACGGTCAACTCATCATCGAGATCATGCTATTCATCCGCAGACAACAACATCCACGTTTATTCCTACACCACAACAGCCTCTTGTGGGTAGATGGCAAAGAGCGTCCTGCGACCTGGATGAACGCCGTAGAGGACGGTCGTCCTATCACCCCTCGTACAGGTTATGTAGTAGAGATCAATGCTTTGTGGTACAACGCATTGCTCTTCACCGCAGCCATCCAACGTTGCCTGGGCAAAGAGCAAGTGGCAGACCTGATGGAATACCAAGCAGAAGTAGCGAAAGACAACTTCGTAAAAACCTTCTGGAACGGTTATTATCTTGACGACTATGTAGATGGCGATTACCACAACAACGAAGTTCGTCCTAACCAGATTATCGCCGCATCCTTGCCTTTCTCACCACTAGATAAGAAACAACGCAAAGCCGTGGTGGATATCTGTACCAAAGAGTTGTATACTCCTAAGGGTTTGCGCACGATCTCTCCTAAGAGTGGTGGTTACCGCCCAGAGTACATCGGTGGTCAGTTGGAGCGCGACCGTAACTTCCACAACGGACCTGTATGGCCATGGACGATTGCGGCATATGCGATTGCTTATTTGAAAGTATACCAACACTCAGGCGAGAGTTTTATTCGTCGTCTATTGACCGGTTATGAGGCAGAGATGAGCGAGTTGTGCATCGGTACACTCAACGAGTTGTACGATGGCAACCCACCATTCAAAGGCCACGGCGGTATGAGTTATGCTCCTAGTGTAGCGAGCGTGATAGAAGTATGTAACACCTTGAAAAAATACGAAACAAAATGAAAGCACTAATGTTCGGTTGGGAGTTCCCCCCACATATCTTAGGCGGTTTGGGAACAGCCAGCTACGGATTGACACGTGGCATGGCTCAACAAGAGGACATGGAGATTACCTTTGTAATCCCTAAACCATGGGGAGACGAGGATCAATCATTCCTACGCATAATAGGTGCCAATAGTGTACCTATCGTATGGAAAGATAACCACTATGACTACGTTCGCCATCGCATGGAAGGCAGAATGTCTGCCGAAGAGTATTACCATCTGCGTAATAACATCCACTATGATTATTCGCGCATTGGAACCGATGATTTGGGTTGTGTAGGATTCTCTGGTCGTTATCCAGATAACCTATTGGAGGAGATTGGTAATTATGAGGCAGTAGCAAGTGTATTGGCCCATGCATTGGACTTTGATATCATTCACAGTCACGACTGGTTGACCTATCCATCAGGCGTGTTTGCTAAGCAAATATCTGGCAAACCATTGGTCATCCACGTGCACGCAACCGACTTTGACCGCAGTCGTGGTAACGTCAATCCAACGGTATATGCCATCGAGCGCAGAGGTATGGATGAGGCAGACCACATCATGTGCGTGAGCGAATTGACACGCCGTACTGTGATCGAGAAATATGGTCAGCCACCTCACAAAGTGAGCACCGTGCATAATGCAGTAGAACCACTCGCCAACCCAGAGGAGTTCGTGAAACATCCACGCAAAGATAAACTAGTGACATTCCTCGGTCGTATCACCATGCAGAAAGGTCCAGAGTACTTTGTGGAAGCTGCTGCACGCGTACTGGCCAAGACCGACGGTGTACGATTCGTGATGGCAGGTAGTGGCGATATGATGAATAAGATGATTGACCTCGTGGCACAACGCGGCATAGCAGATAAATTCCACTTCCCTGGATTTATGCGCGGCAGACAAGTGCAAGAGGTATTGGCAGACTCCGATGTGTATATCATGCCTAGTGTGAGCGAACCATTTGGTATCTCACCACTGGAGGCTATGCAAGTAGGATGTCCATCTATTATCTCGCATCAATCGGGTTGCGCAGAGATTCTATCTCACGCTATTAAAACCGATTATTGGGATATTGATGCTATGGCAGATGCTATTTACGCAATTGTGAAGTATCCTGCCATGTACAAATCCTTGAGCGAATTGGGTCGCGAAGAAGTAAACAACATCAAGTGGTATGATGCCGGACTGAAAGTGCGTCGTATCTATGATCAAGTATTGCGCGAGCATCGCAATTAATCCATCATTTAATCAACTGTAAAATTAGAAAGTCATGAAAAATATTTGTTTTTGTTTTCAAATGCACGCTCCATACAAGATGAAGCGTTATCGTTTCTTTGAAATTGGTCAAGATCATTACTACTACGATGATATGCAGACCGAGGAGCATCTAGA
>JAZQSZ010000201.1:0-18137 GCA_045630365.1 Paludibacteraceae bacterium
TATTTGTCTTGATTCATAAGCAGTTAGAAATTTTCTGCAAAGATACAAAATCAAATCGTCGCGCACAAATTTTCGCGATAACTAACTAATTTTCAATAAGTCAAAGAACAAATTATAATTTTTTAGTGGACACTAGTGAAAAATTATGAATTTTTGTGTGGGAAAAGGGCTTTTTCTGGTGGAGGGGGAAAGCCTACCCCCACCCCCTCCCTGAAGTAAGCCTCTCCTAAATCCTCTCCTAAAGGAAAGGACTTAATAACGCAAAGGCGAGGAGGCGAGAGGCGAGGAGGCGAGATTTATCTAGATAGCAGCAAGGGAAGGTTATTTCAAGTATTTGTATATCACATAAAAACATGTGCCAGCAAGGATGAGAAGGATCGTGCCAAGTGCGCCATGGTTGCCATTATACATTATCGTAGAGCTGAAGAGAAAGAGCAATGCAAAGAAATATAACACCACACGAGCAGCGCGTTTTTGGCGCTGGGCGCGAGTTAAGACAGGAGGAGTGTATGGAATATAGGGCCTGCGGACTATGGGACGCTTCACTCGTTTTTTGGGTGTAGGGCGTAGAGGGTAGGGTGTAAGCCTACCCCCAGCCCCTCCCTGAAGGGAAGGGAGTCTTTTAGGCGATGGGCGTCTTTTAGGCGAGGAGGCGAGAGGCGAAAGGCGAGAAGAGCGTTTCTTTTTAACAGGAGGGAAGAGGACAGGGGGTTTGGGTGGGCGGACGGATTTGATCTTACCCCAAGCGAAGCGAATGGATTGGAAGACATAGTCCACAATGACTGGGTCAATGTTGGGATGACGCTGTTTGCACTCTTGCACAATAGTATCAAAAGCAGCCTTATAAGGTTTATGCGACAAGCAGGCAAAAAGACGATCACCGTAGTGACAATCAATAGTGAGGCAAATCGTACGACGGTCATCGAAAGTGTCAAACACACCGCAGTCAGCCAAGTAGGCAGTTAGCCTACCCTGCTGGAGCACCTGGCGGGAGAAAGTGGTGAAGACAAGATGAAGAGCGTCGTGGAAGAGCATGGTTCCTGTGATAAATTAAGATGATTGGGAGGAGAGGAGGTCGTCGAGTTTTTTCTTGATATGCTGCTGCTCCTTGGTGCGCTGTTCGAGATCGGATTGCATATTCTGCAAATCACGCATAAGGCGCTCAATATCAATAGAATCAAAATACTCTTGCAGGTGCTTGATCTTCTGCTGTAGTTCTGCACAACGAGTCTCAATCTCCTCCAACTGCGCACGACGCTGCTCTATCTGATAACTAAGCAGAGCCGGTACTTGCTGACGCAATATATCAGCATTCACAATACCCGCAATAGACATATCATCATGACTACCTACCCTACTGAGCAAGGGCAGAGCCGTTTGCAGTTCTTCTATCAGTTCTTCAGGAGAAGAGGAGTCGCATTTCTTGAGCAAATCAATATAGAAATTATAAAGTTTGTCATCCGTACCCCACGAGTTTTCAATACCATCCGTTCCAAGCAAAATAGCATACGGAATAGTAGATTGGCCACCGATACAATAATGGAATATAGACAAGTAATCCGAGTCACAAAGCGATGTAGTCTTATTAAGGAAACACTTGTGATCTACAGGTAAAGGCTCATAAACAAGTTGGTCCGGAAGTGTGCGAAAAGCTACACAGCGTCCGTCTCCTATCTGCATAACCAACCAGAAGTCTTTACAAACAAGGGCAATCACCAAAGTACAACCATAAAGGCGCTCGACATAGATATCCTTGGATGGTCCACATAACGAGTCATAGACCGTAGCAGATTTGAGTTCTGCAAGCGAGAGCGGATGCTGCTCTGCATGGGCACGAACCTTATCTCTCCAACGGTAGATTATAGCATTTTGAATCATACGAATACCATTAGCCACCTCTTTAGGTAAGTGATGATTGTCAGAGAATAACTCGTGATTCTCTATGCAAAAGGGGAGGTTTTTGAATGTTTCTGGGCGTAAGTCGCAATAATCCGGAGCATAAAGATGCTCAGAAGTAAAGACTTCTTGAAAGATGGCAGTGGCACACTCAACGGCTAGTTGAGAACCTATGTCACTGCGGGTATAATCTTTGCCGCCATGGCCATCGCTGACGATAGCAAGGTGGAAGTCGCCGATAGTGCCAGCGAAAGAAGCATCTTGGCAAGGTTTGCCCGATTGCAAGTGGCTATGGCCAATACAGGTGTGGGAGAAGGTGAGCATTTGTTTAGTGGACGCGCCGGAGGCGCTACTGTTTAGAGGTTAAAGGCGAGAGGTTAGAGGCGAGGGGTTACCATTCTTCGGCGTTGGAGGTGTCGGCGGCTTCGAGTTGTTGGTTGATAGACTCAATGACTTGCTCCTGCTTGGTAGCACCTGTAGCATTGCTACTCTGACTACCAATCTGAGAAGAAGTGACCGCAGCAATGCGGATGATAGACTTAAGCGCATCGGTATTATATGCCTCGTAAATGGCCTCTGGGTTGCCCGTAAACTCACGCAATACATCATAGTTAGCATCGTTGCCAATAGCGATGGCGATACGGATGGCGTGTTTGAACCAATTGTTTTGGCTCAGAGCTGCCATACCATTGTGGAAATCATCGGTAGGTGCACCATCGGAAAGCAGAATAATAACTGGTGCATAGCTGCCAGAAGGGGATTTCATAAAGCCATGCTTGGATAGTTTGGCATTGAGTTCGAGACATGCTTCGCCCATGGCTGTCCAGCCATCGGCACGGATATCCAACCAACGGAAATCACCAAGCGATTGTGGTTCGCCGTACATCCATTGGCAGTCAGAGGCGAACTCCAAAGTAGCGATCTTAATCTCAGCATCGGGATTGGTGTCAGAGATGTCGCGAAGGACTGGGATGATATTACGAATAGCATCGTTGACTGAGGCAATCTTGCTGCCTTGCATACTACCTGATTTGTCAACCAGGAAAAAAAGGGTCATAGTTCGACGTGGAACTTCTTGTAAATCGAGTAAGCTCATAATTAGTTTAGTGTTTAAAGTTTATTGTTTATGGTTTAAAGTTTAAAGTTTATAGGCGGGGAATTATTTTATTTCAGCGGTGAGGGATGGGGTGAACTGGATTCGGATGCCGGATTTGGCAGGCATAAGGGCCTTGGGAGCAAGCGGACGCAGTTCGCCTTTGGTGGTAGTGACCTGCCAAGTTTGCCTACTGGTATTGCGCAACCAAAGGAGGTTATCCGTAGCAGAAAGTACCGCATCGAAACTGATTTTATCTGCCAACTGATAGCTATTGCCTGCCACAAGCGGTAGATGCTGACCATCTAGCACCAAACGAGCTTTGACCTGCAACAAGGTACCACAAGATACACAACGAACAGCATTTTGATCATCCACAAAAGTTTCCTGATGGCAATGCGGACATAAGGAAATATGATTCCTAACAGTCTGCAAAAGTCGTATCCACTCTGCCTCAATGAGACGCGACTGCACATTAGCATAGAGTTTATCGTGGGAGAACTCCTCAATAAACTGATTGCGCAATACAGCAGGGAAAGCATTCCAACGGCGAATCACATTGGTATGCACACCGTGTACAGGACGATTGCTGGCATTGGTAGGATGATAGATAAATATCATATCAGAACCAAAGAAGCGTTTCTCGTCAGACTCGCGCATACAAGGTTGTGCTAAGACTCTCTCGCCCTCAAAAGGATGGTTGCCGTAGAGCAAAAGAAAGAGGATGACAGTGAGTGAAAAACGATCGGTATAGGTATTGGGCAATGCACCAGCCACTACTTCAGGCGCCATGTAACGCGTCTTACCAGCAACACCAAGATTGGCGCCATGGAAGATGACATTATCGTTGTCGCAAATAAGTACATCCCCCGTCTTGGGATCGAGGAAGAAATTGCCATCGTTGAGATCTTGGTAACTGAGTCCTTTAATATGCAATGCCTTGAAGGCCTCACAAATATTAATGGCTGCACTAAATAGGGCTTTGAGCGAAGTGAAACGCTCTTTGGCCAATAAGAAGCGAGAAAACTCCACATAGTTCCTTGGACGCAAAGGCATAAGGTAACCATAGCTACCATATTCAACCTTGGTGAGATACTCAGGCCAAAGGAAGGAAGAGGATGGTGAACCGATACGGATATTGGTCTCGAGGTTGTGGTAGAAATTGGCATTGGCGGTATAGGCTGGATGCGTGTACCACTTGAGTGCCATCTTTTTGCCACATAAAGAGACCTCATAGACCGTGCCCTGTCCTCCTTGTCCGAGGACGCGGAGGATAGTGGCAGTCTGACCATTGGTGAGGGATATTTGGGTATTTGCTTTTAGCATAGTTGTTCTGGTGTAGGGTGTAGAGTGTAGGGTTATGGGCGATGGGCGATGGGCGATGGGTTATTTTAGTTGTCTTTGCTGAAGAAGCTGCGCATTTTTTGCATCTTACGGTACTCCGCCTTGCGCTCTTGATCGGAGATGCTAGCTCTCATTTGGCGATCAGCAGAAGACATGGCACAACAGAAACTAATATGACTATTTTTGTAATCATCAAAAGCCTCAGTTGTACCCTCAGTAGAGAACTCAAACTCGCGAGCGTTTTGCACATCAATATTGAGTTCTACGCTTACCTTGGTGACATCTTGGTTGGCCCCCATGAAAGCGAAGTTCCAACCTTCTTGCTCTTTGAGACAACCAATGAGTTCGTGAATTTGCTTGGCATTGAACTCTTGGGATGCATTCTCGTAGCCATCAGTAATGATGGTGACAGATGCAATGGCACGCTCGTGCTTCTTAACCTCTGCCTCGAGGCGAGTGATTGACATACCGATAGCGTCTAACAATGGGGTACAAGCACATGGTACGAATTGGTCTTCGCGCATGAGCGTGAGTTCCGCAGCAGGCACCATATCCAGAATATAAGGCATAGACTCGGTGTCGAAGAGCATGAGAGAAACAAAATGCTCCTGAGTATCAGCATACTGCTCAGCAGCAGATTTGATACCATTGAGTACTTCGTTGCAACCATCAAAAGCTGCGCGGCGGATGGATTGCATAGAACCAGATTTGTCAAGAATGATAAGGTTGTAGATACGGGTTTTGGTTTGATTTTCTTTCATAGTTGTTTTTTTTTGAGTTGAATGTTTAACGTTTATAGTTTAAAGGCGATGGGCTATTGGCGATTGGTTATGGGTTATGGGCGATTGGTTATTGGTTATTGGCGATTGAGATTGATTTTATCTAGTTCATCAATTTTGGTTTGGGCGTACTCATGGGTTTGCTCGTATTGGAGCAGGTAGTTGAGATCGTTGTAAGCAAACTGATATTGTTCCTCGCGAATCATCGTTTCAGCATGAAGCTTGTAGAGGAAAAGGTAGTAATCGCGTGTGTTATTATATTGTAGTTGCTCGTCATCAGTCAATATCTCAGCACGCTTGGACATGTCTTGAAGAATATTTTCTATCTTTTGTTTCTCCTCTGAGAGTTCGTTCAAGAGATGAATATCTTGGGTATGATAGAGCAGTTGGAAGTAGGTATAAGATGCATCAATACGATTAGCCTTGAAGGCTGTATGGATATAGAAATATGCCTTATTGAACTGGTTGAGGTAATAGTAGCATCTACCTAACTGGTAGGCAGCCTCAATGGCTTTATCATAGCGACTCTGAATGAGTTGGTTATCCTTGCGAGAAAGGCGACGGAAAGCAGGTTCGAGCAAAGCAATGGCTTGTAGGTAGCAGCCATGTTTGGCCAAACGATTACCCTCGTAGAGTTGGTACTCAAGATTGCCCTCGGTGAGGTGCAAGAGCGAGTTCTGTTCATCTGTAAGCTCTGCACCCTCACGGCGAGCCTGACGCGCCTGCTCCATTTTGCGGGCAAAAGTATCAAAAGAATGTTCATCACTCGTTTCATAACAGAGCAAGCATGATACAGATTCTGGCGTATAGACTTGGTCTGGCATAATAGTTTGCAAGTGATCGTATGGCACCTTCACGGCGGTGAGGCGGATGAAAATATTCTCAGGTGTTTGCTCCACAAGGTGGAGGGTGAAGGTATAGTGGAAGAATGTGGTATCAAGGGTGATGGTTACAGGTGATGAAGAAGCCTGCAACTGATCTTCCACCTTATTAACAATAGTAGAAAAAAGGTCAAAAGAGGCTATTTGGTCGCGTTGGATAACTTGCTCAGTCCCCTGTTCAGAGACAATAGTCATAGATAATAGGTCTTCGACTTGCTCTGCGTCAAAGAGTGAGGTAAGCACTTGTTGCATAGACAGTTGATTGGCATTAAAGTGCTTATAGTTAGCCATGATGCGAATAGGCTCGTTGTACTGTTGACAGCGAAGGAAGAGTGCACGGGAACGCATGTTCTCAATAATGTCTTCTTCAGATCTGTCATCGCGATGATTGTATTCCGTGAGCAACTCACGTGCTACATCAAAGATACAACAGATGTATAACTTCAAGAGGGTGATAGTTGGGTTGATTGCAGCGACCTGAAGAACAATATCAAATTTGTCGTTCTCACTATCATAACGGTAGGTTGTTCTAACATATCGACTTTTATTGGACAAATGATTGCAGAAGCGTTGTACCCAAGCATAGTTTTTGCTAGTATAGGGCACTCCCCAGTGGTAGTATATCAACACCTCGTCGGTGGTGTTATTGCTATAGGACTCGAAATAAGCACCCTGGTACTGAAAGACATGGCAGGTCCATTCATTATTGGTTTCTACCGTGTCAATTAAACAGGCGGTTTGCGTGAGGAAGTCTTGGATAATCTCGGCACCAGTTTTAGAAATAACACCTTCAGAGGAACCATTCGCAGGAACGGATGGTTGTGCAGGAGTAGGTTGCGATTTGCTCTGCAACCTATTACTAAGGCGTACAGCGAGGAAGATAACAATACCTACAACGACGCCGAAAATAATAACAGAAAAAAGGTTCATAAATGTTAAAGTTTAGGTTGTTTGTGAAACGGGAACTTCTATAAAGCAGTTTATAGATGTACCCTCATATTCTCCGCAAAGGTACTATCTTTTTTTGATATTACCAAATATTTTTTGAAAAAAAGTTGTTTTATTTTGTACCATCATATGCTTTTATATCTATGATATAAAGATTTTTTGGATGGTCGTCAAAGACATCGTGCGTGACATTGCAGAGCCACACGGTATCGTCTGGATTGGAGTTCAATATATAAGTTGCACCATAGGAGTTATGCTCAATCATCTCGAGGTGGAGCTGACTTGATGTATCCGGCATGGTACTGATTGTTAGAGTAACATGGTCATGTCCATCGGCGAGGAACTCAAGTAGAGTGTCAGCACCTTCTACCATTTCGTTTTCTTCTAGTGTGCGGTTAGGTACATCGGCGTACCAGAGATTGTCTTGCTTGAAAAATTCAATTGATTTAATCATAGTGGAATTGTTTTAGGGTGTAGGGTGTAGAGTGTAGGGTGTAGGTTAGAGCCAGAAGGGAGAAAAGTATCCATAGGAAACCGTGCGGAGATAGCGGGAGTAGCGCAAATCGGAAGGGGGAACTACTTTTTGATCAAGTGTCAAATCGCGAGACTTAATATGCTTTTGCACTAGAGGAATATTGAGAAAATAGTAGTCACCCAATGGGTTAGGTTTGCAGAGTGTGATACCATTTTTCTTGTATATCTCCCAAACAAGTTCGGAGCAGTAGTACATACCATTGTTGAATCGAAAGTAGCGATCATACTTGCCACCCAAGGTGTAAGGCACAGATATAGGATGGTTATTTTTGAGGCGCATAACACGATAGTGATGAAACATCTTGCCTCGACGAAGCCATGTCTTCATAGGAGTTTTCTCTACCCCACCCTCTGCCTCTATGACATAAGGTTTGCCATTCTCTACAACGATAATGCCGCAATGAGAATAACGAGAGAGGGTAGCGATTTTAATGGCTGTACTTTGATAAGACTTAGAAACATGGAAAATAATGTCGCCAGTTGTGGGTTGGTAAGTGGCATTACATACCATGAAGTAAGCAGTTCGCACAAGAAAGAAACCCGCGAAAGCAAGGAGGAAGAAAAAAATGACTTTACGTTTCATTGGAGGATTGATTGGGTTTGAAAGTTTAGAAGTTTAGAAGTTTAGGAGTTTAGGAGTTTAATGGCAACGAGATTAGTCGGGAATAGGGATGTAGCGGAAGCGCTTGGTTTTACCATCTGGTGAAACGATAACTTCTTTGCGCATTTTACCCTCTGCTACCAAACGCTCCTTCTCTTGCAAGAGTTCTTTTCCGCGGCGAGCAGCTTCAATGGCATTTTCGCGCATGGTGATTTGTTCGGCTCGAGTGAGGACACGTTTGGTCTTTTTGAATTGTCGCATTGGCATAGTTAGTTGTAGTTTAGGAGTTTAGGAGTTTGGGTTTAATGGCAACGATCAGAACTCGAGATTGAAGTTGCGTCGAGTCTTGAACTGGTTATAGGCCGATTGGTTGAATCGGTAATACGTGGCAGCACGGTGTGCAGTGTTAGCCTCTTTGGTACCGGTATCTTCGAGGATACCTGTTGCAAGCATTTTCTTCATGAAGTTGCGACGATCAAAGTGCACATCCAGGATAGCCTCGTAGAGACGCTGGAGTTGAGGCATGGTAAACATCTCTGGTAGGAGTTCGAATCCAACAGGACGGAAGTGCAAATCTTCGCGCAAACGACGATATGCTACACGCAAGATACGATCATGGTCAAAAGCCAAAGCAGGTATGCCATCTAGACGAAACCAACGTGCTTCTTCTGCATCGTCTGCTCCACGCACCTCTTGCATAGGGGTGAGGGCATAAAAAGCGGTAGTGATAACACGACCACGAGGATCACGATGCACATCAGAGAATACACCGAACTGCTCCATATAAACCTCCTTGAAGTTGGTCTCCTCGGTAAGTTCACGTTGTGCACATTGAGCAATCGTTTCGTTCATGCGCAAGAATCCACCAGGCAAAGCCCACTTGCCTTTGAAAGGTTCAACACCGCGTTTTACGAGCAAGACATTAAGAGCTTGGCCATCAAAGCCAAAGATCACAGAGTCGGCTGTAAGTGCAGGACGCTGGTATTCATAAGCGAACCATCCGTCTTCGGTGAGGCGATAATCGATAATTTCTTTAGGTTTTCCCATATTGTAAAATAGTTAAAAAGTTCTAAAAGTTCTAAGAGTTTCAATATATCTTTGTGTAAAATCTGCGCAAAGGTACAACATTTTTTTGAAACCACCAAACATTTTGCGTATTTTTTACGCAAAATATTGGTTTTTTCGTATTTTTGCTATAATTTGCCCTCTATATAAGCCTTAACCATAGCAGCATGCGAGAGAGGAGTGCTAGGATCTGCAATATCTTCATTGGTATTATAATCCAAGAGGACAACTACTCTATTCTCGGAGAGGGAGCGAAGTTTCTGCACTTGTTCTTGCGCCTTATTCTCCAACATCCACTTGTACGCGGGCACATATATGAGCAGGCGTGCGTCAAGATAAGAAAGGAGCTCAGTTGCTCTAACCCCTTTTTGGTGTCCCAATGGGCGACCAAAACGACGAACAGTGCGTTTGATATTCTTCATTGTAGCATTTCGAAACATCGCCAGATCTACACCACAGGTTTCAAATACTTTTAAACCCTGCCATATACCTTCAACCGACATGGCTGTACAACCAGGTGAAAAAGGTACAGGAATACCACCATGAGGATAAAACGGACTGAGACGAACCATATCATCTTGTGCCTTGCTGGTAACATCAATGATTACGGCATCAGTTCCAAACTTTTTAAGCAAATTTTCTTGTTTTGAACGTTTATTAGCTATAACTATCATATCAAATAAATTTTTATTACCCTTATTGTTTTTTATAATGACTTCGCCCACAAAAAGGGCGAAGTCTTTTTTCACATTTATTATTTTACTAATCTCACTAAGCGCTTATATTGAGTTCCTGCCAATTTTTTTCCTTTAAAAATTCTACTAAACACCAACTCAATACAACCACGAAGTTTTCCATCATTCATCGTTTTTGATAAATAATATCCTCCTATACCTTCAAAATGCACTCCATCTACATTCTTACATCCACCCGCAGGAAGAAAAATCCAACTCTTATTAAACTTACTAGTCACTTTAAATCCTCTCACACCAGATTCTTCTTTCCATTCCCAATCACACTTTTTTATCAACTCATCTATCTCCTCCTCACTTGGCATTCTACAATCAATTCCCAAATTTACATCATTCTCATTCCAATACTCCTCCCAATCTACTTGCTTATCACCAATCACTTCATCCCAACAAAAATACTTACCATATTCTTCCATTTTATTACTTCCCACATTCATATTCGCCCATTTAACACTTAATCCTAAATCAATAAACTCAAAATTAATTACTTTTTTAACTTCTACTTTTTTCATAAATTTAAAACAATTAAAAAATTAAACAATAAATCAATTAAAAATTAAACATTAAATACTCACATATCATATAGACTATAAAAAATCTATATCCACATACACAACTCTCTCCCTATTAAGAGAGCAAAAAATAACTAACATTTCAAAGAACAATTAAATAAAGGCCCCTATATATATATTATGTAATTTTTGGACAAAAAGTAACCTTTTGAATAAAATTGAGAAAAAAAATAAAAAAATGGAGAAAAAATTTACACCTTCAAATATATCTTTGTGTAAAATCTGCGCAAAGGTACAATTTTTTTTTGAAACCACCAAATATTTTGTGTATTTTTTACACTTTTGTTTCATTTTGACAAAAAAAAACTTCATTTTGCTAAATCATACTTAGCAAAATAAAAAAGTACTCTACGCCCTAATTAGCGCAGAGTACTATTATAAACATGAGTTAAAAATTTAGTTATAACCTCTCACAATACCTCGTGGTGAGCCTTTGACAAAATCAAGAATAAGGTCTCGCTCTGGACTCTGAGGGAGCGTCTTTTCTATCTGCTCTAATGCTTGGCTCACATTTAATCCAGACATATAAATGAGACGATAAGTGTCTTGGATAGCTGCAATTTGTTCTTTGGTAAAGGCGCGGCGATTAAGACCCACCGAGTTGATACCACAATAAGTGATAGGCTCACGAGCTACAATAACATACGGAGGGATATCCTTATTAACTTTGGATCCTCCTTGAATCATAACATGTGCACCGATATGTGAGAACTGATGTACAAGACTTCCACCACCAATAATAGCCCAATCATCTACTACTACCTCACCAGCAAGTTGGGTAGCATTGGACATAATAATATGGTCGTGTAACAGACAGTCATGTGCCACATGGCAATATGCCATAATAAGGCAGTTATTACCCACGATGGTTTTACCTTTGGATGCAGTACCACGATGGATAGTTGCAAACTCACGAATAACGGTGTTATCACCAATAATCGCATAGGTCTTCTCACCCTTGAATTTAAGATCTTGAGGATCACCACCAATAACAGCACCTGCGTAAATATGGCAGTTTTTACCAATGCGAGTTCCGCTGTAAATGGTCACATTGTTATCAATGATAGTACCTTCGCCTATCTCCACATCATCGTAGATACAAGAGAAAGCACCAACAGTTACTGTAGGATGAAGCTTAGCTTCTGGATGAATGTAATTCATATTATATACTTGCTAATAGTTTGTTTCTTAATTGTTTACAACATTGAGTATTAAAAGTATGTCCTGGACGAAGGGTGATAATCTTACCCTGAATACGACAACCACAAAGTGCCATATCGCCAATGAGGTCAAGGAGTTTGTGTCGAGCAGGTTCGTTAGGATAGTTAAGTGGACTTAAATAACCTAGTTTGGTAGCATCTAAACGAGGTTGGCCCAACTTATCTGTCATATAATCCAATCCCTCTTGTGACATAGGTGTCTCGTAAATAACTAAAGCATTTTGAAGATCACCACCTTTAATAAGACCCATACGCAAAAGGGGTTCTATCTCGCGAACAAAACAGAATGTGCGAGCGAGTGAAAGTTCGCGTTTATAATCACTCAAATCACGAAGTTCCGCTTTCTGTTCGCGCAATATGCCCGTAGGATAGGTTATAGTGACCTCTGCTTCATAATGATCGCAAGGAAGAATCAGCATTTTATTACCACGTTCAGACATATATTCAATAGGTTCCTTAACTACGTAAACCTTCTGTTCAGCATCTTGCTCTTGAAGACCTACTTGCTCGATAGATTGGATATAATATTTGGCACTACCATCCAAAATTGGCATCTCAGGTGCATCTACGGATATTAGGCAGTTATCCACACCCATGGCATATAGAGCAGAAAGGGCATGCTCAACGGTAGATACTTTCCACGAACCATATTCAAGAACTGTGCCACGCTCGGTAGCAGTGACATAATCAGCAAGCGCCTCATAAGTGGGTTGACTAGGAAGATCCGCACGACAGATACGGATACCTGTATTAGGAGGAGCAGGAGAGAAAGTAGCATGGATATGAAGACCCGTGTGCAGACCTTTGCTCTCGAGAGAGAAACTAGATTTGATCGTATGTTGTTTCATAGAGTTGAATCGTATTGAGTAATTATGAGTTTTTTTCGAGTTCGCCGAGGCGTTTGAGGATATCAGGTAGATTCTTAAAACCAACCGTTGAACGGCGCCAGTTCATAGCATCAATGATAGGCGAACCTTGATACATACCTGGTTTTTTAACTGAACTTGGAATACCAGATTGAGCACCAAACACACAACCAGGAGCAATCTCCAAATGTCCTGCTACACCCACCTGACCTGCTAATATACAATGGCTACCTATCTTACTAGATCCTGCTATACCTACCTGTGCACAAAGGAAATCACTCTCACCTACTTCTACATTGTGTCCTATCTGTACGAGGTTATCGAGTTTGGCATTGCGGCGAACAATAGTAGAACCCATCATAGCACGATCAATAGTAGTGTTAGCACCTATCTCTACATCGTCCTCAATGATGACGTTGCCAATTTGTGGAAGTTTGTGATTAAGCTTATTGGCATCTGGTTCAAATCCAAAACCATCGGCGCCAATAACTGCTCCAGCGTGTAAGATACAATCTTTTCCTATGATACAATTGTAGTAGATTTTTACGCCGGAATAAATGATTGTATTATCGCCAACTCGCACGTTATCACCAATATAAGCGTGTGGATAAATCTGCACACCTTTGCCCAATTGTACATTTTTGCCAATGTATGCAAAAGCACCAATATAAGCATCTTCTGGCACTGTAACACCCTCGCTAATATAAGATGGTTGCTCTATTCCTTGTTTAGTAGGATTCATAGCTTTGGCAACGAGTGTAAGCAATTGACCCATTGCTGCACGCGCATTCTCGACGCGGATGATAGTAGCAGAAGTCTCACCTTCAAAAGGTATAGATGCAGTCATAAGTACAACACTTGCTTGCGTAGTAGGAAGGTGCTGAAGGTATTTAGCATCACACAAAAAAGTGAGTTGACCTTCTTTGGCACTCTCAATAGAACCTACATCGGAGACTTTGCGATTAGCATCGCCTGTAATTTTACCCCCGAGGAGAAGAGATATTTGTTGAGCAGAAAATTCCATATTAATTTTTCAGTCTGAAAAGGTATATTTTTTGAGGTTTGTATGTTAAGGTTTCCATATTAAGCATTTCGGACGCTTCGGCAATATCACGAACACTGCCATCCTTATACAAAATATCTATTGCTTCACCTTTTTCGCTATATGTATTTGAAGTAGATATATGTTCTATGAAGAAATACTCGGCTTCTTCATAACTAATACCAAAACGCTCGGCATATTGCGCACGTAAGATATCTTTTTGCTCTTCTTTGAGTGGCTCATCAAGGATAATACCCTTAAAGAGTTGGCGATTAGTAAAACACGTACATAGTTCACTTAATACTTTGTCTTCGCAATTCATCCACACTTTAATGGCTGATAAGAGATCTGAGTCATCAAGCAAGGAGTAGTTAAGTAAGAATGTCTTTAGGCGATCAAGTGAGAGGCTATTAGGCGAGAGGAAATAACCGAGCGCAGGTGAACAGAAAAGAGAATATCCTTGTGCTGCTAAGTATTTAGCTCGCTGAAGAATTTTGATGAGTACTTGTTCCGCAGCCACACTCGTATGATGCAAATATACTTGCCAATACATCAAACGACGAGCTACAAGGAATTTCTCAACAGAATAAATACCCTTGGCCTCTACCACAAGACGACCATCTTTGACATTCATCATTTTGAGAATACGCGCTGAGGCTACACTACCCTCTGTCACACCACAGAAGAAAGAGTCACGACAAAGGTAATCAAGGCGATCTACATCAAGTTGAGAAGATATGAGTTGGTGAAGAAAATGCTTAGGATATTTATCTTGAAATATCTCAATAGCCATAGTAAGTACTAGAAAACCATCCTCAACATCAGAATTTCGAAATTCCTCTTTGATTTCCTCCATCATCATAAGACTAATATCCTCATGGGACATATCTTGTGGCAACATACCTGCCTCCTCAAAAACATGGGAGAATGGTCCGTGACCTACATCATGCATAAGAATAGCCGCCATAGCCGCAGTAGCCTCGTTATCGGTGATATCTACACCTTTCTCACAAAGTGAGGTGATGGCCTCATGCATGAGGTGCATAGCACCTAAAGAATGTAAGAAGCGACTATGCATAGCACCCGGATAGACAAAGAAACTCAATCCTAATTGGCGAATGCGATTGAGACGCTGCATGTAAGGATGCTGAAGGATAGTGAAAAGCACACCATCAGGAATATTGAGAAATCCAAAAACTGGATCATTGATTATCTTACGAGTGTGAGACATGATAGTTACAAATTTATTGTTTGAAGGAGAAATATTTTTGTCCAAAGAAACTAATTGCTACAGTTACAAGGGTAATAAGCATCTTGGATGGAGTTGGGTAAAAACCTAATATATCTACACAAAGTTTGAGACCTAAATAATTGATAAGCAGATTCAAAGCAACAATCAAGATATATCTCCATAATTGTTTGTATCCGCGCAGAGAAGACTGAGTAAATGTAATATTACGATTGAGCCAAAATCCTGTTAACAATGTAATAGGAAACACTATGAGAAAAGTGAGAATATGGGGAGTGAGGCAGAGTTGAGAGTTAAAAGGCAGGGAAATATAGACCAACTCGTGACCTATGACAAAATTATACAATACAAAATACAACACCCAATCAAAAACTAGGTTAGCACCTCCACAAAACGCATAACGAAATAATTGCTGAGGAATATATCGACTAAATGGCCGATAGAAAAAATCAACTATTTTTGTAATTATTTGCGATATTGTTTGCATTTCTCAAAAAAAAGCAGTATCTTTGCGCACTGATTTGTTTTCGGCTGCAAAATTACTAAAAAATTATGATTTAGCAAAATATTTTACGCTGAATAACAAATATTAACAACTAATTACTAACTACCAACTGTCATTATGGACGACTATCATCAGCAAAATGCAACAAGTAAGAGCCAAGAAATTTTTGGGTCAGCATTTCTTGAAAGACCTGAGTGTCGCCCAACGAATAGCTGAAACCATAACCGAGGGTCGTGTTTTAGAAATAGGACCTGGTATGGGTGTGCTAACGCAGTATCTCCTAAAAAATCCTAATTTACAGACTACCGCTATCGAGATAGATAGAGAGAGTGTGGCGTACCTGAAAGAATGGTATCCTGAGTTACATCTGATAGAAGGTGACTTCTTGAAGTTGGACTTGAATATTATTTATCCAGAAGGAGAGTTCTGTGTAATAGGTAATTATCCGTATAATATCAGTAGTCAAATTTTCTTCAAGGTACTTGATCATAAAGATCGAATACCCGTATGTTCAGGTATGATACAAAAGGAAGTAGCCGAGCGTATTGCTAGTAAACCTGGTAAAAAAGCATACGGAATATTAAGCGTACTATTACAAGCATATTACGATATAGAATATTTGTTTACCGTAGATGAACATGTGTTCAACCCTCCTCCGAAAGTCAAATCGGCGGTTATTCGCATGACTCGCAATAACCGCCAAGGATTAGGCTGCGATGAGGCGCTATTCAAAAATGTGGTGAAAACAGCATTTAACCAACGCCGAAAGCAGATGCGCAATTCGTTGATGGGACTAGTGGGAAAAGATAATCCTCTATTGAATGATCCTATCTTTACGAAGCGCCCAGAACAATTGAGTGTAGAAGAATTTATTTCGCTCACGCAAAAAATTGAAAGTTTAAAGTAACAGTTTAAAGGCAGGGATTATGGCAGAGTTAAAAATATTTTATAAAGATAAAGACAAAGATAAAATCAAGGTAGGTAGAAGTGTTAATATACTCAGTAGCCTTGATAAGTCAGATATTATTTGGATTGACCTTCTGGATGTAAGTGATAGAACAGAGGGTGTATTGGAGGACTTCCTGAAGATAGATATTCAGGAAGACGAAGAGATGGAAGAAATTGAGATGTCGTCTCGTTATATCCAGACTGATGATTCGATTGTAGCTAACTCTAACTTCTTGCGCGATAACTTCGAAATGGAGCCAGTAAACTTTATTTTGAAAAACAGCATATTGGTGACTACGCGTGATGTAGAATTAGTTAGTTTCAACGAAACTGTAAAGAAAATGCTGATGAATACACGAAATTTCCCTACTGGTTATCATGTTTTGGTAACACTTATGGAAACACGTGTTGAGCGAGATGCGGATATGATTGAGGATACCACAGATATGATTACTAAACTATCTGGTGAAATCAACGCGAAAGATCATGTGGATGAAGAGGTGTTGATCCAAATCAAAGACCTACAGGAAAAAGTCACCATTATCCGTCAAAATATAATGGATAAACAACGTGTGATTAGTAATTTTTTGAAATGTGATTTTTTCCCTACGGAGTTGCAACCTCGTTTGACAATGATCATTAAGGATATCAATTCACTATTTGACTATACACGATTTGGTTTTGATCGTTTGGACTACTTGCAAGATACCTTCCTCGGTCTTGTAAACATCGAGCAAAATAAGATCATTAAAATCTTTACTGTGGTGAACGTGGTATTCTTGCCACCTACATTAATTGCAAGTATGTATGGTATGAACTTTGATTTTATGCCTGAGTTGGGATGGAAATTAGGATACCCATTTGCAATAGGATTAATGATAGTTTTTACCGTAGCTATCTTATTGATTTTTAAATGGAAAAAATGGTTATAAACAAAGTTATCAACAATCCATAACTTTATTTGTTGATGAGATTTGATAACCCAAACTTATCAATTTTATCAACAATCCACTTCCGCCTTTTCATATACATAACCCACTCTAATTGAACCAAATATAGAAGTTTTCAACATTATCCACAACCAATAATAATAAAGGAATCTTTAATTAATTCTATTTTTATTATTTAAGGTGTAGTTTGCCCCTTTGTTTTGTAGGATTTCTGTCAATCCACAAGAGGAAATTGATAAACTTAAATGTTAATACATATAATTTTTAAGGGATTTATATATCCGTTGCCCCTTCGTGTTGTTCCCGCCACATTTACTGAAGATTAAGCGCACGAGTTTCGCGAAAACGAAATGAGGAGCGGTGGTAATATATTACGGAGTACCTCGTAAAAGCGTGGCCCAAGTGTGGCAAAAAGATTTATTTAGATTTCTGCCCGTTAGGGCAAGGAGATATTTTATAAAATACTTTTCACTCTAAAACTAAACTGTAGCATCAAAGATGCGTCCATTAAACATTATATTTTTTTACCCTTTCCTTTGTAAATCTTTAGTTATTCTTTAGTGATTTATTAGTGATTTATTAGTGATACATTAGTGATACATTGTACTGACCCCCATTTTTTGGACACATTAAGTGTTTAATTATGAGAGAAAAAGTGTCATTAGAATTAAAAGCAGAGGCATTACGATTGCTTAAAACAGGATTATCTGTTAGTTTGGTAAGTAAGCAACTCAAGATACCTTCTGGAGTATTACAAACCTGGAGTCTGATTTATGCCAAAGAAGGTGAAAGAGGGCTCGCTGCCTATCCGAAAAACATTTGTACAGGAAGCATAAAAGACAAGATTCTTTGGAAATATCGCGAAAAAAGAGTACCTTTGCACACTCTTAGC
>JAZQSZ010000202.1:0-7658 GCA_045630365.1 Paludibacteraceae bacterium
AGTAAGCATAGCCATCACCTTAGCAGTATCAGTATAGTGTACGGTACCTACTACAGGACCACGGTACGCTTGACCTGTTTGGCTAATAGAAGGATTGAGCACAGCGAACAATGGATTGTTCTTCTTGTACTCCTCTACAGCAGCCTTTTGATCAGCCTCAGCTTGTGCCAAACTATCTGCCTCAAGATTCTCAACCAATGCATCTACATCATCAGCAGCCTTCTCTTCTTTCTTAACTTCCTCTTTGACCTCTGCTTTGGCAGCCTCAGTGCTAGCATTTACTTTTGCAGCCTCGGTATTGATTTGAGCCAATTGTGGAAGAATCTCAGACAACTCGTATGTCTCCCAGAACTCAAGGTTAGCAGAACCTTGGAGGAGTTTACGAACACGCTCAGGCTCTTTGATACCTGGCAACTCTATAAGGATACGACCTGTTTGGCTGAGTTTTTGGATATTTGGTTGTACAACACCGAAACGGTCGATACGAGTACGGAGCACGTTGAATGAATTATCAATTGCACCCTCAACTTCCTCACGAACTACTTTCTCCACCTCAGCATTAGTTGAAGTCAATGACACTTTATCTTTCAACTCAAAAGTAGAGAACACAGATGCCAATTGCGCATTAGCGTCCAACTCATAGAATGACTCGAAGAACAATGTCAAATAGTCTGCTCCTGAAGATTTTTGTTTCTCGTTTGCCTTAGCGATTGCTTGGTTGAAGATCTCGGTAGTATTGTGACCGCTCAACGCACGGGTAATGTCAGGTACAGACACTTCCATAGTTACGTTCATACCACCCTTGAGGTCAAGACCCAAGTTCAATTCTTTCTCACGGCACTCTTTCAATGTGTAGCCGAACCACACCTTCTCACCAGCGATAGAGTCCAAATATTGGTACTCTTTCGCAGCATCACCTTGTGCATACTCTACTGCTTTGTTGTCGTAGTACTTGGTCACAAATGAAAATGACAAGTAGAACGAGCTCACCAAAGCAAGGCAGGCAGCCAATGTGATAACTAGTCCTTTGTTTTGCATAATGATTTTTGTTTTATTTTGTTAATATTTAATTTTCTCAAACACTATTCTCGTTGCCTCGCGTATGCGCACAGCGGGTGCAATACACGAAAATAGCGTGCAAAGGTACAATAAAAAAAGCACATACGCAAATTTTTGGCGAAAAAGTTCACTTTTTTCAGCAAAAACTGCGTATGTCTTACCACGAACACCCCTTGCATATAGGGCTTTTTGCTAATTACTCTACACCCGCTGCTACCTCGCGATAGTCGTGCAAACTCAGGTTATCACTAACAATCTTGAGGGCCACTAGATTCTCAAATCCCATAGCAGCAATATAGGCTAACTCCATATCAAAAACACAGTCCCTGTACTCAGACTGAAGCACAAAATCCGTATTGCTATAACAGATAGACTCCAAGCACTCTGATGGTGCTTTCAACCACTCTGACAGCGCCGTTTTGAGCAACAATTGTGGCTCAGGATAACTCACACATGGATGATTCAATTTCGCCTCAGTCACACACACCACCGAGCCAATCTCATAATTCGCACTACCCGCGTAACCTATATTGATTATCTGAGCATTACGAGGAATATCTCGAAGCGTACTCATTACATTAATCGCCCCTACACCCGTAACAATTATCTCCCATACAGAACCATCTTCCATATGCCATTGACCATATCGCATCTCTCCATTGAGATGTTGCGCAATAAGTTTTTGCTCGCCAATAAAATCGCCCGCCTCGGCGATAACAATAAAATGATTATCCATGTGAATATTTTTCTATTTTTTGCAAAATTACAACAAATAATACAAATATGCAAGTTTAGCGAGTAATATTTTTTCCAAAAATACACGAAATAAGCCTAGCATATGTTGCACATATGCATTTTTTTTTGTACCTTTGCGGCGATTTTGCTAAAAAGTACACACAACATTAGACTATGATATACAAGATTACATTTTCATGCGACGAAGTAGATGGTTTTCGTCGCGTTTTTGAAGCAGACAGCGATGCTACTTTCTTAGAATTGCATACTGCGATTTTGAAAAGTTTGGGCTTCCCTGATGATCAAATGACATCATTCTTCATGTGCAACGACCGTTGGGAGAAAGAGCAAGAAGTTACTCTCATTGAGATGGGTAGTAATTTTGAGTACGACAATATGATTATGGAGTCCACTTATTTGAGTGAATTGATGGAAGATCGTGGTCAACGCTTAATCTATGTCTTTGATCCAATGTACGAGCGTTATATTTTCGGTAGTCTCACCGAGATTATGCCAGGTATAATGTCTGGCGTAGAGTGTGTAGAGAATCGAGGAGAAGCACCTAAACAACTCCAGACCGAGGATGTGGCTGAGGCCGCTCGCGCCAAAGATGCAGCTTGGGAAGATGACGATATGTTTAGCAATAGCGAATTCGACATCGAAGACCTTGATGCTGAGGGATTCCAAGACTTGAGTTGGGACGACGGATCCATGTTCTAATGCCCAAATTGGTTGTCATACTAGGTCCTACGGGAGTAGGCAAAACGGAGAAGAGTCTAGAGTTAGCCGAGCAATGGGGTTGCCCTATCGTGAGCGCTGATTCAAGACAAATCTATCGTGATTTGCCTATTGGCACCGCAGCTCCTAGTGCGGAAGAACAGGCACGCGTCAAGCACTACTTTATTGGCACCAAAGAACTCCACGAAACCTACAATGCGGGGCAATATGCTAGAGACTGCCAAACGCTACTTACAGAACTATTCAAGACACACGAGCGAGTACTCATGGTCGGTGGCAGTATGATGTATATAGATGCAGTGTGTAAGGGATTGGACGATATTCCTGAGGTACCCGCTGAATTGCGTGAGCAAGTACGCACACAATACCAAGAAAAAGGACTAAAATGGCTACAAACAGAAGTGGAGCGACTAGACCCTATTTATTGGCAAGAAGTGGACAAACTCAATCCACAACGACTCATGCACTGCATCGAGGTCACGCTAGCATCTGGTCAACCATATTCCAACTACCGAAAGGGAGGACCCTCTGCGCAGGAGCGTGGGTTTGATGTGGAATATATAATGATAGAGCGCCCACGCGAAGAATTATACGAGCGCATTAATCTCCGTGTCCACAAAATGATTGAGTTAGGACTACTACAAGAAGCTCGACAGGCTTTTAACAAACTTGGTTTACTAGGTAACGAGCCATTGGATGAAAACAAGATTCCTAACAGCGTTAACACAGTGGGTTATAAGGAATTGCTTAAATATTTCCGCGGCGAGTGGTGCCTAGAACGAGCCATAGAGATGATCCAACAAAATAGCCGACATTATGCCAAGAGGCAAATGACTTGGTGGAGAAGAACAATGAATAATATCACTGATAATCAATAGGATGAATATGAAAAGAAGTATAATATATTTATCAATGCTGCTAGCAGTTTGTGTGGGATGTAAGCGTGTAGAAGTCGATTTTAGTTACGCTCCTACTACTCCACGTGCAGGACAAACAGTTGCATTCACCAATCTCTGCACGGAAGGTGAAGAGTGGTTGTGGACTTTTGGCGATAACGCCACTAGTCTAGCTAAAAATCCAAAACACACCTATAAAAAACCTGGTACTTACATTGTTACCCTTATGGTAGATAGTGCCAAATACAATACTCGTAGCAAACAAATCACAGTGTACGACACTGTTCCTACCTTTGTCTGCTCTACTGACTCTATTTTGCACTACCAAGATGTGACATTCACTGCCAACGTGTACAATCCTTTCAATCACACCTTGACTTACAAGTGGATTCTGCCACAAGATTGCAAAATCGTAAGTGGAACGCTAGATAACTTTGCGATTACTGTGTTCTTTACCTATCCTCTCCAAGATTCAGTACAATTGCTCCTTACACAAAAAGACACTACATATAGCATCAAAAAAGCAGTCAAAGTTCACTTGACCAAGGCACCTGCTATTGTGATGTGCAAAACGGATCAAACCATTGTCCGTCAGCGACTAATCAACGATCGTATCGAGCAACCTAATCAAGTTATTACTAATGAAGATTTATATGCTATTGAGCATGCGTGCGACACAGCTGTCATCTTCAACGGGGAAACTTTCTATGCAAGTCAATTATCCAATAAGATACCAGGATTTGCAGACTTACAAATACAACGCGTACAATTAGATGCAATGGCACAAAAATGGTATATCACCACTAGCAATGGATTGTGGGTAGCCAATTTTGATGGAAGTTATTTGGAATCTATTGACCAAGAAGCTACGGGAGCCATTTATGTAGATACCAACAGAAACCGTCTATATTGGGCTAGCAATAGCGGTACCTATGCAATGCCTTTGATCAAGAGCAAAAACAATCGCTTTACTACCACGCCTCAACAATATAATGACATTACTACTGTTAACTTGATTACCATTAACGAGAAACTTCAATAATCACGATGCAACCAGAATATATCTTCGAAACCAGTTGGGAAGTGTGCAACCGTGTAGGCGGCATTTATGCCGTACTCTCTACCCGAGCAGCTTCCATGCAAAAAGAACATAAAGACAAAGTCATTTTCTTCGGTCCCGATTTCAGCGAACACTCCAATCTCACTTTCAAAGAAAGCAAAACCCTCCTAAAAGGTTGGCGCCCACAAGGCGTCCGCGTAGGTCGTTGGCAAGTACCTGGAAAACCAATTGCCGTACTCCTCAAATGGGACGAGATATGGGCACACAAAAACGAGATCTATGGCCACGCATGGGAGAAATACGGTGTACAAAGTCATGCTGCCTATGGCGACTACGACGAGAGTAATATGTTTGCCCACGCAGTAGGACAATTGGCAGAGAGTCTCTACAACTTCCTCGGTCAACCTTCTACCGTGATGCATTGCAACGAGTGGCAAACAGCTTTTACTATATTATATCTAAAGGAGCACTGCCCTAAGATAGGCACCCTCTTTACCACCCATGCTACGGGTATTGGTCGTTCTATTGCAGGTAACTACAAACCACTCTATGACTACTTTGAGGGGTATAATGGCGACCAAATGGCGCAGGAACTCAATATGGTCAGCAAGCATTCGGTGGAGAAAACCGCTGCGCACCAAGCAGATTGCTTCACTACCGTCAGCGAGATCACCGCTCGCGAGTGCAAGCAGCTGCTTGATAAACAGGTAGACATCGTCACTCCAAATGGTTTTGAGCAAGGATTCGTACCTAAGGGAGAAGCATTTGATGCTGCTCGCAAAACAGCTCGCAAAGCACTCATTCAACACGCCAAAAACCTCGGTTGTGACGTCAAATCTACCGATCTACTCGTGGGTACAGCAGGTCGCTACGAGTGGAAAAACAAAGGTATTGATGTCTTTTTAGAGGCAATGAGGCAACTGGGCAATCAGGCGAATGAAAAAAAGCAAGTCGTCGCTTTCGTCATGATTCCATACCTCGATCAAGCTCACTTCTCTGTAGGCAACGTGCACGTTATTTTCGTTCCTACTTACCTCAACGGCAACGATGGTGTATTGAACCTCCCATACTACGATTTACTCATCGGTCTTGATCTTACTATCTTCCCTAGCTACTATGAGCCATGGGGTTATACTCCTTTGGAGAGTATGGCATTCCACGTGCCTACCATCACTACTAGTCTGAGTGGTTATGGCGCATGGTGCGAGGAGCAAGGTTGTACTACTATTGATAAGGGTGTAGCCGTTATTGCCCGCAATGATAGCAACTACCAAGAGGTGGTCAGCGGTATTGTAGACACCATCAAGACATACGTGGCAATGAAACCAAAACAAATAGCAGCCACCCGTGAAGCAGCTGTAGAGTTGGCTCTTAAAGCCGAGTGGCAACATTTCTTCTGCCACTACCGCAAGGCATATGAGATTGCCCTCACCAAAGCACAAACTCGCAACTAAATCATTACATATTATAATAATAGGGAGTGCCAATTTGACACTCCCTATTATTTATACGCCCAACACTCTACCCCTAAAGGACCTTAAGGATACACCTTACGCATTTACCCCTTCATGAATATTAACTTAATTATTCTATTAACTGTCTCCTACGGGTTTATTACGGGTTTATTACGGGTTTATACAATACCCTTACAATACCCTTACAATACCCTTGCTATACCGTTACCACTCCGATACCACTCCGATACCACCTCGAAGGAATAAGTATAGGATAGAAAAATAAAACCAACCGCCACGTATGTTCTAGAAGGCATACGTGGCGGTTGGTTTGAATATCTACATCCTTCTTACAAAGCGATCAAAATAGCTTTCAACCACTCCCAACATTTGCCAGTAGAAGTAATGCTCAAGCGCTCTTGTGGAGAGTGAACACCAAACATTTGTGGACCAATGGACACCATATCCAAATATGGGTATTTCTCCAAGAACAAACCACACTCCAAGCCTGCGTGGATAGCCAATACCTTTGGTTCTGCAGCAAAGAGGTCCGCGTATGCTTTTTTGGTTACCTCCAACAATGGAGATTGTGGGTTAGGTGCCCAACCTGGATAACCATCGCCGTGTGTTACCTCATCGCATGCAAGCGCGAGCGCGCACTCTACCATTTGTTTAATATCGTGCTTTTTGCTCTCGATAGATGAGCGTTGACTGGTATTGATCTCCACATACGCACCTTTCTCATCCTCGCGCATCTTGACACTAGCGAGGTTGGTAGAAGTCTCCACAAGACCAGGCATAGTCTTAGACATTGCAGTCATACCGTGAGGACAAGCATAAAGCGCTTGAATCAAGACTTTCGCTTTATCTGCAGGGATAATAGTCTGAGGCATATCGGTAGTCTCTAGGCTCATTGCGAAATCTTTCTCCACATCGCCAATCTCCGCTTCGATAGTAGCTATGTAGTGGTTGAGCATAATGCGAATATCCTCCTTCTTTGCCATTGGGATAACAATCACAGCCTCTGCCTCACGAGCGATAGCATTGCGGAGGTTACCGCCGTTGATAGTTGAAAGTTGCATGTCAAAAGTTGAAAGAACTTGATAGAGGAAGCGAACAAGAATCTTGTTGGCATTACCACGACCTTTATTGATATCGTCACCTGAGTGACCACCCATTAGGCCACTCACTTTGAGGTGGATGGCTAGTCTTTCGCCTTTCGCCTCTAGACTCATCGCCTCATAGTGCATTTTTGCGAGGGTGTCGATACCACCTGCACAGCCAATGAACACTTGACCATCATCCTCTGAGTCGAGGTTAATGAGTTGTTTGCCATTGAGGCAACCGTCTTGCAGACGGAAAGCACCTGTAAGACCTGTCTCCTCATCCACGGTAAAAAGGCACTCCAATGCAGGGTGTTGCAATGTCTCTGATGTGATAGCGGCCAACATCAAGGCCATACCGATACCATTATCCGCACCAAGGGTAGTACCTTGAGCTTTAATAAAATCACCATCCATATAAGTATGAATAGGATCGTTATCAAAATCGTGTATGGTATCGTTGTTCTTCTCGCATACCATATCCATATGCGCTTGGAGGATCACGCCTGGTTTGTTCTCATAACCAGGAGTTGCAGGTTTGCGCATAATGATATTACCTGCTTCATCCACAGTATGTTCTAGATTATGCTTTACGGCAAAAGCCTTGAGCCAT
>JAZQSZ010000203.1:0-12312 GCA_045630365.1 Paludibacteraceae bacterium
CTGTACGATTATGACAATTAATGATTACAAATTCGCTGGTAAGAAAGCGATTGTTCGCGTGGACTTTAATGTGCCATTGAACGAGAACGGACAAATCACAGACGACACCCGTATCCGTGGTGCGTTGCCAACCCTCAAACATATCCTCGAAGAGGGTGGTGCGCTCATCATCATGAGCCACATGGGTAAACCAAAAGGCAAAGTGGTTGCTAAATATAGTTTGAAGCAAATCGTTGATGCTGTGAGCGCTGCACTCGGTACTCCAGTACAATTTGCTGAAGATTGCGCTAAGGCTGCAGAGCAAGCTGCTGCCCTCAAGGCAGGTGAGGTGCTCCTTCTCGAGAACCTTCGCTACTATCCAGAAGAGGAAGGCAAACCAGTAGGTATCGACAAAGAGGATCCTGCATACGAGGAGGCTAAGAAAGCGATGAAGGCAAGCCAAAAAGAGTTCGCTAAGACTCTCGCAAGCTATGCAGACTGCTATGTAAACGACGCTTTTGGTACTGCTCACCGCAAACACGCTTCTACCGCTGTGATCGCTGACTACTTTGATGCTGACAATAAGATGCTCGGTTTCCTCATGGAGAAAGAGGTAGAGGCTGTAGATAACATCCTTAAGAACATCAAGCGTCCTTTCACCGCTATCATGGGTGGTTCTAAAGTATCTACCAAGATCGGTATCATCGAGAACCTCATGGACAAGGTGGACAACCTCATCCTCTGCGGTGGTATGACTTATACTTTCGCTAAGGCTAACGGTGGTGAGATTGGTAAATCAATCTGCGAGAATGACAAGTTGGAGATGGCTCTTGATATTGTAGCTCAAGCTAAGGCTAAGGGTGTGAACTTGGTATTGGCAACTGACTGTGTAGCAGCTGATGATTTCTGCAACGAGGCTAACACACAAGTATGCCCAAGCAATGCTATCCCAGAGGGTTGGGAAGGTGTGGACGCAGGTCCAGAGAGCCGCAAAGCATTTGCAGCTGCTATTGAGTGTGCTAAAACTATCCTTTGGAACGGTCCTGCAGGTGTGTTTGAGTTTGATAACTTCGCTGCTGGTTCTAAAGCTATTGCAGAGGCTATTGCTAAGGCTACTGACAATGGCGCATATAGTTTGATTGGTGGTGGTGATAGCGTAGCTTGTGTTAACAAGTTTGGTATGGCTGATCGCGTAAGTTATATTTCTACAGGTGGTGGTGCATTGCTCGAGGCAATTGAGGGTAAAGTACTTCCAGGTGTAGCAGCAATCAAGGGATAATCGCATAAGCGATTATCCTGTTAAAAGAGTTTTAAGAGTTTTAGTCGCGGCTTTGCCGCTGTTTTAAAGGTATGTTACCTTTGACTAATATCACCTTTAAAACTCTTAAAACCTTTAGAACTTTTAAAACTATCATATTTTATGGAAATAGTAGGAAAGATTATTCAAGTATTGCCAGAGCAAGGTGGTCAAAGCAAGACCACTGGTAAAGATTGGAAACTCCAAGCATATGTGCTTGAGACTCAAGAGCAATATCCACGTAAGGTGCATTTTGAGGTGTTTGGTGAAGATCGTATCAAAGCTAACCCTTGCCAATTAGATGACGTAGTGACTGTATCATTTGATATTGAGAGTCGCGAGTTTAATGGTCGTTGGTACACCTCTATCCGTGCATGGAAGATTCAGCAAGGTGTGACAACTGCAGAGACTCCTGCCGCTGCGGCACCTATAGCAGCGCCAGTTGCTGCAGCTCCACAATCAAATGTGCAAGCATTTGATCCTGCTGCAGGTGTAGATGATGGTACTGATTTGCCATTCTAATGCTACGCAAAATTAAATTAATTATACTAGCAAGCCTTCTAGTAGGTGGCGTTGTAATATGCGCTATCCGCTGGAAGGCTTGGTTTGCTCTACCCTATGAACCTACATGGGAGGGAGATACAATAGAAGTTTATTTCAATACCCTTGCTGACAAGCAAGATGTATATGGAGACTCCTTGGAGTTTCTCTTGTTAGGTGATATCCATAGTTCATTGGATACAACGAGTTTTAATATACTTGCTCAGCGTCATCCTAATATAGATTTTTGGGCACAATTGGGTGACTGGATGGAACGACCATATTTTTACTATGAGCAACTATTGTATCATTCAGTACAAGGTACGGCATTTGAGACATTACCTGTGGTGGCTGTACCTGGTAATCATGAGTATAAAAAGGGAATAGTAAAACATTTACACGAAAATTGGACTACTATATTTCCTAATCCTCAAAATGGTCCCAGACGATTTTTAGGAAGAAGTTATATAGTTGATTTTCCTTCTTTGCGTCTAATAGCGATTGATACAGATGGACTACAAAGAATGTCCGATTATACGCAGGTTAGTTTTTGGTTGAAGCAGTCTATCAATGAAGCGAAGGATCGCCTTACGGTAGTAATGATGCATCATCCCGTATTTAGTACAGCACAGGGTAGGCAAAACCCATTAATTTGGTTGACTTTTTACGGAGTTTTGCGTGAAGCAGATGTGGTATTCTCTGGTCATGATCATAATTATGCACGTCGTATAGTGGAATACAAAGAGCGTTTTTGGACCAAGCAACAACCTACTGTATTTATAGGTACAAATGCCTCACTAAAAAATTATCCTAACAAAGATAAATCGAATTATGATTGTGTCTATACAGGTAATCCAGTATATGAATATATACAAGTAAATAGTGATACTCTAAATATTCGCACATATGAGCTCAAATCAGGCAACCTGATAGATGAGATAGAAATAGTGAATTAAAAAAAGCACCATTCGGTGCTTTTTTATTTCCATAATTGTTGTACGAACGCTTCAGCATATTTGGCTTGGCATTCCATTCCTCGCATGCGCTCCATGGTATCGTGATACTCTTTGACTGCTCCTTCTAACTCTTGACTTTCGTGACAGAGGTAAGCCTGAATCTTTTTGTCGCGATAATCAGTTATATCTACCCATAAGGTAGGGGTAAAATTTTGTGTTTGCATACCTGTCATAACTTCTGAATAATACAAATCGAAGTTGCGTCCAGTCATTCGCCAGGCATCATACACTAGAATAGAACATACGCGATGGTCGCGGTGTGAGTCTATTGGCCAATGGGTAATAACCATATCAGGTTGCTCAGCCTCAATAAGTGCTTTCATTTCAGCATAGCGCTCTTTATTGACTTCCGCATTGCCATCTGTTTGTGTAAGGAAAATAGCTTTTACTCCCAACATCTCGCATGCTTTACGCGCTTCTGCTTGACGGATAGTACGCGCTTCTTGATGTGTTTTACCAGGTATTCCGGCTTCACCTGAAGTGAGATATACTGCCACTACTTGAGCTCCCATATCTTTTAGTTTGAGCATAGTGCCCGCGCACATGGATTCAGGATCATCAGGGTGTGCACCGATAACGAGAACTTTGTTGTATCCTTGTAACCACTTTTCGCCAGCTTGGCAGCAAAGAGGAAATATAAGTAGGCAACAAAGACCCAAAAGAATTATTTTAGTACTTTTCATATTAAAAATTAGTTAAATACTTCAATTAGTACATCCAAGGATTTGATAGTAGGTAAATCATCAATATGTTCTTGGAAATATGCTACCAGTTCGCGCAACCGTTCTTGGCGCTCTAAGCGTGATGTAGGTTTGGAATACCATTCGGGATGTTCTTCCTCATCAATACCTATTCCCAAATACACCGCATAATCCAATAAATATTCAATATGCAAGTTACTAATATCTTCCTCCTTATCAAGTTTGTAAATTATATTACACAACCAATCAAATAAGGGTTGATCACTCATGGGATGACGCAATGTATAGGTCAGTAGTTCTGCTATAAACATTGCTATACATTGCCTTAATATGTCGTAAGATAACAATGTAGGTGTATATACCAAACTCGCAGACGATAATGTGTGCAACTGCATAGGAGCATTATTACGCCGTGAAGTAGTATATTCTATAATGGATAATGGTCGTAATACTCCTTTGAGTTTATTGCCATACACTATGCATTGCACCCTTCCTTGATCGGGTGTATAAAGATGTAGGATACTGCCTGTGTCCGAATATTTAGTTATGGTAAGAACAATGGCAGTGTTCATGGAATATATTAATCTAGGAACTTAACTTTGTTAATATCGCGTGGTTTGGCAGCAGGTGTTTCAGCAGCATAACCAAGACCAATACACAGACATAATTCATAGTTTTCGCTGTAACCTAAAATATTTAAGATTTCAGCGCTGTTCTCTGCTTCATTGATAAATCTTACTGGACTACCTAAACAAATACTTCCTACGCCCATAGATTGCGCTGAAAGCATTATATTACCTGCTAATAGTCCACAGTCGTAAGCAGAGAAATCATAATTGAGGTCACGAGCAATAAATACCATTACTGGTGCTCCACGCATACAACCTTTGACCATATCAGGGTTGAGGGCGGTATTACCAACTGCCATTAGGTCTTGGATTTGAGCCAAAGTGGTAGGGTTATCCACTACGCGTACCTCCCAAGATTGTTTGTTTTGACCATTAGCTGCATTGATGCCGCATGTCATGATTTGCATGAGTGTATCACGACCTACGGGCACAGCATGGTATTGACGGATACTACGGCGTGCCATAATGGCTTCGATAACGGTGTTTTCTGTGTTTTCTTTAGGTGTTGTAGGTGTACAACTCATCATAGTGATTGTCAATACAATCAGCGAAATAAAAATGTGTTTCATATTTTTAAATTTTGGTTAGTTTAGCATAGGTAAGAAGTAATGTTTTTTGTCCATTGTTATCAAACTTGATATCAATCTTATCATTATCATTCTCGCGATAAACATCCAGGACGGTACCAGCTCCAAAGACTTTGTGCTCTACCCTATCGTTTTTCTTCCATTCTGAGCGAACTTCTTTGCGTGATTTGCTTGTGTCGCCGCTAGCAGCGGGACTAAGTTTTTTTAGTTTGCCAGCTGTAGAAGTAGAAGAAATCTTAGATGTTTGAGGCATTACTGGTCGCTGTGGAGTAATACTAAAACCTTGTGATGATTGGATATAGCATGAATCGATATCTTTGATAAATCGGGAGGGCGAAGAGAATACCGTTTGTCCATTACGGAATCGTTGGCGTGCGTTTGTCAAATAACAGCGCTCCATGGAGCGAGTGATAGCAACATAGAGTAGTCGGCGTTCCTCTTCAATCTCTTTAGGCGCTTGGCAGAATTGCGAAGGGAAGAGATTTTCCTCTAGTCCCACAATAAATGTCACTTTGAACTCCAATCCCTTGGCTGCGTGTACTGTTAATAAGGTTACTCGTGCTTGATTATCCTCCTTATTCTCGTCTTGGTCGGTCAACAAACTAACCTCTGACAAGAAGTCTGTCATAGGGGTAAAGGTTTGTCCATCTCGTAGGTGTTGCTCTACAAATTCATGAATACCCGATAACATTTCTTCTAAGTTCTCATAACGAGCAATACCTTCTTGAGTGGTATCAGCTTTAGCCTCACGCATGACTCCAGAATCTCGCAGTACCATGGTTGCAAACTCGTATGCATCCATAGTAGCCACCTTCTCCCCAAACCCTTGAATCATGCTGACAAAAGCATTTAACTTGTTAAGTGTAGCATTATTGACACTTAATTGCGCAGCTTGAGGATTAGTAATAACATCCATCATAGAGCAACCTGCCATGCGTGCTGCCTCGCGCACTTTCATCACTGTTGTCTCACCGATACCTCGCAATGGGTAATTGATAATACGAATAAAAGCTTCGTTATCAGCAGGATTGACTGCTAAACGGAAATAAGCAATGGCATCTTTAATCTCCTTACGTTGGTAGAAACTCATTCCGCCGTAAATACGGTATGGAATACCCAAATGTAGCAATTCATCCTCTATCACACGCGATTGGGCATTGGTACGATAGAGTACTGCAATGTGCTCATAATCATATCCTTGACGATAGAGTTGTTTGATTTGAGTGGCTACTGCTTTACCTTCGTCTCGGTCGGACATATAGGTACTGAGTTGCAATCGATCACCCATTTCTAACTCTGAATATACAGCCTTAGGAATTTGTCCTCTATTATGACGAATAAGCGAGTTAGCGGCATTAACGATAATCTGCGTAGAACGATAATTGCGCTCTAACTTGAATAACTTAGCCGTCTCATAACCTTTTTGGAAGGTGAGAATATTTTCAATATTAGCTCCACGGAATGAGTAGATAGATTGTGCATCATCGCCCACTACGCACACATTATTTTGTGGTTCAGCCAGTCGCTTAACAATCAAATATTGCGAATAGTTGGTATCTTGGTACTCATCCACCAGCAAGTAGTGGAAATACTCTTGATATTTACGCAAGACCTCAGCATTGTTTTTGAACAACACGTTGGTCATAAACAATAAATCGTCAAAATCCATCGCATTGCATGCCTTTAAACGACGATTATATTCAGCATAAATGCGAGCTACTTCAGGAATACGCGCAAAACGATCTTGCATGATATATTCCCTATTAGCACTATACGATGTGGGCGAAAGCAACTGGTTCTTGGCCATTGAAATACGCCCTAGCACGACACTAGTCTTGTACTGTTTCTCGTCCAATTGCATATCCTTAACGATATGCTTAATAACAGATTTAGAATCAGTTGTGTCATAAATAGTAAAATCATGTGTATAACCTATATGCTCCGCTTCTTGGCGCAAGATACGCGAACAAATAGAGTGGAATGTACCCATCCACAAGTAACGAGATATGTGCTCTCCTACCAATGCAGCAATACGAGTTTTCATTTCTCTCGCTGCTTTATTGGTAAAGGTCAAAGCCAAGATATTGCCTGCATTCACTCCTTGTTGGAGCAAATAGGCTATCTTATAAGTCAGTACGCGCGTCTTACCAGATCCTGCACCTGCTATCACAAGGTGCGGACCATCGTTGTATTCTACTGCAGCACGTTGTGCAGGGTTAAGTTCGTCTAAATAATTCATAGTCTGTATATTAGGATTAATTATTCTATCTGTAATACCAGTCCCTTCAAATATTCTCCCTCTGGATGATAGATATTGATAGGGTGATCTGCAGGTTGGTGCAATTGATGTAAAATTCTCACTTTTCTTCCCACTTGTGCTGCTGCGGAGAACACGGCCAAACGGAACATATCCTTGTCAATGGCCTGTGAGCAAGAGAAAGTAAACAATATACCACCTGGACGAATACTTTGTATTCCTTTGGCATTCAATCGTTGGTATCCGCGCAATGCATTTTTCACTGCGTCACGGTGTTTGGCAAAAGCGGGTGGATCAAGAATAATCAAATCATAAGTATTAGTATTCTTGGTCATAAATTCAAACGCCTCTTCAGCAAATGCTTCGTGTGGAGCATTCTCGCCAAAATTATATGCCACATTACTTCTTACCAGGTCCACTGCTTTTTGACTCACATCTACCGAGTGCACTTTCTTCGCGCCGCCTCGCAAAGCATATACAGAGAATCCACCCGTATAGCAAAACATATTCAGCACATCTTTATCCTTAGCATATTGCTCTAATAAAGCACGGTTATCTCTTTGGTCAATAAAGAATCCTGTCTTCTGACCTCTTAGCCAATCAATACGGAAACTCAATCCATTCTCTTTGGCCCAAAACTCCTTATCTTCTACCCTATCTCCTCCGATCAAGTACCCTACTCTATCTCCTTGAATATTAGCCTTATGTGGCAATGTGTCGTCAGATTTGTAATACACTTTATCCACTTGTGCTACTACCTTCACGATAGCCTGAGCAATCTCTTCACGATGATAATGCATACCCACTGAGTGTGCTTGAATAACCGCTGTATCTGCATACACATCCACAATTAAACCTGGCAGAAAATCTCCCTCACCATGTATCAAACGGTATGTATTATTCTTTTCTGTCACCAATCCCAAACTCTCTCGCACACCATATGCTGCGGCTATGCGTTTTTTCCAGAATTCTGTAGGTAGTTCTCCCACTCCAAACTCCAATATACGCACAGCTATTGAACCTATTTGATAATGTCCTACACCTAATGTATTTCCTTTACAATCAAGCACTTTCACTATCTCACCCTCTTGTGGTTGAGCGTGTGGATAGTCAGCATCTAGTTCAATACTGCGAATAGCTCCAGAGAACACCCATGGATGAAAACGCAAAAGTGACTCCTCTTTATGTGGTTTAAGATGAACAGTTGTCATATTATTCTAACATCATTATTGCACGCTCAAGCGCTGCAACTAATTTATCTATATCTTCTTTCGTATTATACAATCCTACAGAGGCACGCAATGTACCAGGAACGCCTAAATGCTCTATCAATGGTTCTGCACAATGGTGTCCTGTGCGTACTGCTACACCCTGACGATCCAATAGTACCCCCACATCAAATGGGTGGATCAATTCGCCACATGCACGATAGACATTGAACGATACGGCTCCCGCTTTCTTCTGTCCAGCTGCGTATATCTTCAGATTAGACAAACTAGATAGACGCTCCTCTATATACTCCACTAATTTCTCCTCGTGTGTTGCAACTTTCTCAATACCAATCTCTTGCACATACTCTATTGCTTTTGAGAAAGCATAACTACCGATATAATTTGGTGTACCAGCTTCAAACTTATAGGGCAATACATTATATGTCGTCTTATCCCAACGCACATGCTCAATCATTTCTCCCCCACCCTCTGCTGGTGGTAGTTGATCAAGCCACTCTTTTTTGCCATACAACACACCTAAACCCGTTGGACCATACATCTTATGTGCACTAAACACCAAGAAATCACAGTCCATTTTCTTTACATCAACCGCCAAATGAGGAACACTCTGTGCACCATCCACGCAAACAGGGATATGCTTAGCATGAGCATAGGATATGATCTCATCGATAGGGTTAATAATACCCAATACATTACTAACTTGTGCCACAGAAACCAATCGTGTTCGCTCATTGAGCATATTCTTAAATGCTTCAATATCAATGGATAAGTCCTCGCGCAAAGGAATAACCTTCAATACGGCTTTCTTTCGCTCGCACAGCATTTGCCAAGGTACAATATTAGAGTGATGTTCCAATTGACTTACAATAATCTCATCACCTTCCTTCACCATTGCCTCGCCAAAACTCCAGGCCAACATATTGATTCCGTCGGTAGTTCCTTTGGTAAAGATCACTTCCTCACTCTCAGCATTCAACCATTCTGCCACTTTCTTGCGTGCCTCCTCATGTTTTTGGGTCGCTACCTGACTCAAATGGTGCACACCACGATGCACATTGGCGTTCCACTTGCTGTAACCCTCCACAATGGCATTCAGCACTACTTGTGGTTTCTGTGTGGTTGCAGCATTATCTAGATACACCAATTCGCGTTGATGTACTTTCTCACTCAATATCGGAAAATCTTCTCTTCTCATGGCTTGTAAAAACTCTTTTCCAGTATCTGTTGTGCGTCACCATTTTTCATTAACTCTTGTAGTGTAACATCCTCATTATGACGCATATAACTATCTATAATTCTCCATCCGACCCAAATACCCAGGCGACCTGGAGACTCTTGTGAAATCTCTGAGGTGAATGGACCATCGTTTAGATAGGATGTGATAACCATCGTTTCTGTCTTGAACAAATCACGTTTATCCATGATCCTGTTCCATATCTCTTTTTCCCATTTGACACACCAGTCCCATTGTTCCTTGGTGTAACCAATCACTTCCCATTTAGGCGAGTTTGACAATAATTGTTCTAGCAGATACATTTGTTTTCCACGGAACAACATATGCTCCAATAGACGATTATATTTGCTGGTATATGGGATGTTTTGTGAAATATAATAATTCAACACATCCCCCGCCAAAAATTTCTTATCCATTGAAACTTTTTGGTAGTTATAAACAACTTGGTTATAGTATTCATAATCTGCCCCCAAATACATATCTGCTCCTACGGCAATAATATCATCATAGGCAAAAATAGATGCGTTAAAACCCGAAACGAGCAAGTATATCTTTGGTATCTCCAATTCAGGATACAGATAATGTATTCTCGTAAATCCCTGATTTAGTTCATTTTGTATGTTCTTTATATCCGCAAACTGTTTTCTTTCTTCTTCATTAGTTTGCGCAAAGCCCATAGTAGTATCTGTCAAAAAATTAGCATATAATCTACTAAATTCTGCGGTATCCTCTGCATTCAATCCAAGTACCTCTTCTATATACATAGGCATAAACTCCTCATACTCCTTATACAATCGCTTGATATCTGCCTCTGCACTATCAGGACGAACACTTAGCAATGCACTATCAAAGCGCACCACATCTACTTCTATGACTTCCAAGTTCTTAGGAAAATATTCCCTTCCTCCTTGACAAGCACATAGTACCACCGTTAGTATTAATAATATACTCTTCTTCATTCTTTATATTCTTTATGTTTTTTGCTCCTCCCCTTTGTTACTTTCGACTTTCGACTTTCAACTTTCAACTTTCAACTTTCAACTTTCGACTTGGGGAGATTGGGAGGGGGGCTTTTTAGGCTACTAAACCATCCTTCATTTCTATCACTCGATCGCTTATCTCCGCCAACTCTTTGTCGTGTGTTACAATCACAATCGTCTGATTATATTGTTCTTGCATTTGTTTTAATAGCTTGTGCAACTCTCTTTTGTTCTCCTCATCCAAGCTTCCACTAGGCTCATCTGCCAATATCACATCTGGCGTCATCATTAGGGCCCTTGCTGCGGCTACTCGTTGTTTTTCACCACCAGATAATTCATTCGGTTTGTGGGTCAATCTTTCGCCCAATCCTAAATCTGTCAATAACTGAGTAGCACGCTCTTCTGCCTCTTTCCAGTCCATATGGGCGATCATGGCAGGCATCATGACGTTTTCCAACGCATTAAACTCAGGTAATAACTGATGAAACTGAAAGATAAATCCGATATGTTTATTTCTAAATTCTGCTAATTCTTTGTCACTCAAACCACTCACATCCACACCATTGATAACTACTGTTCCGCTATCAGCCTTATCTAATGTTCCTATGATCTGGAGTAGGGTAGTCTTACCAGCACCACTCTTGCCGATAATACTCACGATCTCGCCCTTTTGTATCTCCAAATCTACACCTTTCAGCACTTTGAGACTGCCAAAAGATTTATGTATGTCTTTAACTCGTATCATCTTATTCTTTCTTTATGGGACTTGTAGTTGACACTATGTGTTTTTTCTTGAGCGCGGCAGGGAGTGCGGGGTCCCCGAAAAAGTTCGTGACTTTTTGGGGTGCTTTTGATTGCCGCGCAATGTTGTTGGATTAAGTTGTTGCTGTTGTTGATTTAAATAATTCTTATTGTTTCCGTTGTAGTGTCTACTCAATTAAAAACTCTCAACTCTCTATCTCCGTTCTCCAGTACCTCAATCTCCACGGTTACTAAATCATCGGGTAGGAGAGGCTCTATCATTTCTGCCCACTCGATAAAGCAATAATTACCCGAATACAAATACTCCTCTGTACCCATATCCATTGCTTCGCGAATATCTTTTATTCGGTAACAATCGAAGTGATATATCTCGCCTTTAAACTTTAAACTTTCAACTTTCAACTCATCAGGGAGGGAGTGGGGATTGACTTCATATACATTCACAATCGCAAAGGTTGGACTATTCACAATATCTTCTGTACCCATTGCCTCGCAGAGTTGTTTGATGAAAGTGGTTTTACCAGCTCCCATATTTCCGTTGAAGGCAAATACACGTCTGTCGCCGCATATCTCTAGAATATCGGTAGCAGCCACTTCCTCTCCCTGCTCATTGAGCAGGTAAATACCTTTCTCTATATCTTTTTTGATGGTGTATTTGTACATATCCTACCTAATTTACTGCAAAATTACTACAAAAAATGCACATACGCAAGTAAAGCGAGAAATTTTATAAGAAAATAATAGATTTTATCTATGTTGTACACCTTTTATCCCACTATGGGAGCTCGCTCATAATAGTGAGGATAAAAGTGGACAATAAGGTGGAACCTATTTTCTTATAAAATTGCGAGCGAACTGTAGTATGGGCTGCATTTTGCAAATGTAATTTCGAGGTGGGCGAGCGTAGCGAGGTCGGTGTCCACGAAGTTACTATTTTTTTTCAATTATACAACATTCTCCGCTCCCTACAAGCGATATTCCACTTAGAAGAATCTATCTCCCCTATGATTTTCCTCTGATCTGCCAACCATCTGCCACCCATCAGCATTGGAACCTCATTGGAACCTCATTGGAACCTCATTGGAACTTCATTGTGTA
>JAZQSZ010000204.1:0-4099 GCA_045630365.1 Paludibacteraceae bacterium
ATAATAATGATCGTATTAAACTGCGTCTTAATATGAGTCCTGTCCAATATAGACAAATATATATGAACAACATGTCTATGAACATGCATACAATTAACAATATTTACTAACCCTGTCCAACAAAATGGGGTCACCTCAACCTATGCTTCTTACTACATCTCATCCTTCTGCTACCAACAAAAAAACGCACTCTCCCAAGTGCGTTTCTTTCTTTGTGTTTTAAGATGCCTATTGTTTCTCTTCCTTTGCCTCTTCGTTTCCTGTGTCTTTGGTTATTTCTTCTAGTTGACGAATGTACTCATCCCATTGCGAAGGTAGTTTTTGGATAATGAATTTCCAAATAAGCCAATTAAATCCAAAAAGTATCAATCCAACGGCAATAAATAATAAGTGGTATTTGCCAAAAGGTACGTCCATTTGACATATGTCAATAAATCCATCTCCCCAGATTACAATAATAAGGAATGAGTATCCAAATAGTACAAAAGGACCTTTCTCTAAACGCTTTAATCTTTGTAGTTTGGACAATAGATCTCTTGTGTTTCCTGACATGATTTTGTTGTTACTAAGAGATAGGAGATTGTAAAGACGCGTACACATACAAACAAGAAAAAATATTCCCCATGTAATTGTTCTGTACAAATTGTTGTCGTGTATTTGCTCATAACAAATAAACAATGGTATTAAAAATATCAATAGCACAAAGTAAGCACGCATACCTTTAACCTTTTGTTTAATGACGTGGCGTAGGTTTTGCTCTGTGATTATCTCTTGCTTATTTAATTTCTCTTTCAGCGCAGCCATTTGCTCGCGTATTTCTTGTATTTCATCCATAATATATCTTATTTATAAGGTTTATAGTTATCTACGAGATATTAACTATTAATTTTTCTAAGTTGTTCACGGATTCGCACCAATCTCACAGATACATTCTTGGCGCTGATACCCAAAATTTCCCCGATTTCATCGTAACTTAGGTTCTCCAACCACAGCATCACAATCGCTCTGTCAAACACACCCAACTTCTGTATGCGCTTGTGTAAAAGCTGCACTTGTTGCATATTCTTGTCCGACTCATCGAATAGGTCAATATCCATGGATAACGGAATACGCTCGCCGCGTGATTTCTTCTTCCTATCCATCGAAATGCAGGTATTCGTCGTCACACGATACACCCATGTTTCAATTTTACTCTCGTTTCTGAATTTCGAAAAGCCCTGCCAGAGATGAATCAATGTCTCCTGAAAGAGATCATCTATCTCATCCTTGTCTTTGGAGAACATAAAGCAGATACCATATATCGTGCTTTTCTGCTCCTTGACCAGGGCTGCAAATTCTTTTTCTTCTTGTTTCATATCTTTTGTTATTTCTATGCTATATTACTCCTGTAAATCTTAGGTGATTCATAGGTGATTCATAGGTGATTCTTAGGTTATTCTGCTTACTTTATGCTGCTATAAACATACCTTGCCGCGAACTTTTTACTAATGTTTACCCGTTTGACGCACTACCCATCCGATTTACTACAACATTTTTTGTTTTTTCTCAAATATTTTGCAAAGATACACTAAAATTTGCATATATACAAAAAAATATGTAACTTTGCACCCGAATGAGTTGTCAAGAACTCCTAACTCAAAATTTATAATTCAAAATTCATAATTGTCTATGTTCATCATCGGCATTGCGGGCGGTACCGGCTCAGGAAAAACAACCGTGGTACGCAAACTCATTGAGCGCCTTCCTCAAGGCGAAGTAGTCGTTATTCCTCAGGACTCTTACTATAACGATAGTAGTCATGTACCTTTTGAGGAGCGTCAAAACATCAATTTTGATCATCCTAATGCCTTTGATTGGGCTCTCTTTGCTAAGCACATCGAAATGCTTAAAAATGGCGAATCCATCGAGCAACCTATCTACGATTATATTACTTCTTCCCGCCAAGAGAAGACTATCCATGTAGATCCTCGTGAGATTATCATCGTGGAAGGTATTATGGCATTGCATGATCCTGTTCTTCGCCAACAGATGGACCTCAAGATTTTTGTGGATGCTGATGCAGATGACCGTCTTATCCGTGTAGCACAACGCGACATTGTAGAGCGCGGACGCACCATTGAGGCTGTTATGGAGCGTTACCAACGAGTACTCAAACCAATGCACGAGCAGTTTATCGAGACTTGCAAACGTTATGCGGATGTCATCATCCCACAAGGTGGACATAACAACGCTGCTATCAATATGCTTGTTAAGTTCATCAAACAAGAACTCAAAGAAAAGAAATAGGAACGCTAGCAGGAGTCTAACTAATAGTGTAATGGTCTAACACCTAACAGCGAAGCGGTCTAACATGCTCTACCTACAGCTTTTCTGGACATATCTCAAGATAGGCACCTTTACTATTGGAGGTGGTTATGTGATGTTGTCTATGATAGAGCGTGAGATTGTAGATCGCAAAGGTTGGATTGATCGCGAAGAGTTTCTCAATATGATAGCCCTTGCGCAGGCAGCACCTGGTTTGATTGCGGTGAATTCGGCTATTTTTATTGGTTGGCGCATAGGCGGATGGCGTGGAGTGATTGCCACAGTTTTAGGTGCTGTCCTTCCTTCTTTTTGTATTATCTTGGCTATTGCCATGCTTTTTCAAGACTATAAGGACTACCCTGCGGTAGAAGCAGTATTCAAGGGTATTCGTCCTGCGGTAGTAGCCTTGATTGCAGCGCCTCTATGCCGAATGGCGAGTAGTGCTAAGATTACTTGGGCGACTGCCATTATTCCTATTGCGGGCGCATTGCTTATTTGGTTAGGCGGATTCTCTCCTGTATGGATTATCCTTGTTGCTGCTCTCGCTACACTCGGTTATACCTATCTACAAGAAAGGAGGAGCAAATGATCTATCTGCAACTGTTTTTGAGTTTTTTGAAGATAGGTCTCTTCGGTTTTGGCGGTGGACTGGCGATTCTCTCGCTCATTCAGCACGAGGTGGAGTCTCACGGATGGATGACGCAAGAGGAGTTTGTGGATATAGTGGCTGTGAGTCAAGTTACTCCTGGTCCAATCGGCATTAACTGTGCTACCTATGTTGGATATACCGCCACTGGTAGCGTGTGGGGTAGTTTGCTCGCTACATTGGCCATTGTTCTTCCTAGTCTAGTTATTATGCTACTCATTTGCAAAGCATATTTCTATATAAATGCCCGATTCCAACACAATATCTACTTCACTCGCACCATGCGCACTCTGCGTTTGTCTGTCTTGGGACTAATTGCTACAGCGGCTTTGGCTCTTATGACCCCTGTTAGTTTTATTGACTGGCGTAGTTGGGTGATTTTTGCGCTTGCTTGTATCGTTACGATTATTCCTCAATTTATCAAAAAATCCGATTCCAACGGCAATATAGCGGGTGTTGTAGCGCGAAAAAGTCTGCAAATTCTATCCAACCCAATCTTTTTAATTATCTTGGCAGGTGTAGCAGGGTATCTAATATATGCCTAATATGCTATGATTTTTATACAAAAAAAGCTACCCGTGAAGGTAGCTTTTTGCATGTTGGATGAGATATTATCCTAAGTAGGTTTTTAGAATTCCGCTTCGTGAACTTGTTTTGAGTTTACGGATGGCTTTCTCCTTGATTTGTCGAACACGTTCGCGTGTCAGACTGAACTCAATACCAATCTCTTCGAGGGTCTTCTCTGGCACTCCAATACCGAAGAACTTACGAAGGATATCTGCTTCACGTGGTGTGAGTTGATCCAATGCGCGGTCGATCTCTCTAGATAGTGACTCGCTAATGAGTTTGTGATCTGCATTAGGTGAATCTTCGTTGACCATCACATCGATCAAGCAGTTGTCTTCTCCTTCTACGAATGGAGCATCTACGCTGACTTGTCTTCCTGACATTTTGAGCGAATCAGCAATTTTGTCAATTGGTAAATCCAATACCTCTGCTAATTCTTCCGCGCTAGGACGGCGCTCGTGTTCTTGTTCAAAGCGTTGGTATGCTTTGTTGATTTTGTTGAGCAAACCTGATTGGTTAAGCGGTAGTCGCACGATACGAGCTTGCTCTGCAAGGGCTTGTAGGATGGATTGGCGAATCCAC
>JAZQSZ010000205.1:0-4026 GCA_045630365.1 Paludibacteraceae bacterium
TATCTCCAATACTCTGTACTCAATACTCTCAGTCAACCTTTTCAGGTATTAAATCAACCTTTTTAGGTATCGAGTCAAAAGTTTACGATTTTTAAGATTCCATCTCAGTTATCGAGTCAACCTTTTTCAGTTTTAGTCACACTACTCACTACTCACTACTCTGTACTCAATCGTTAGAGATAAGTTAAAGATAAGTTAGAGGTTTGTTGATGGTTACTATACCTTCAATATACCTTCTCTATACCTTTTGTGATGTTTATGCTATCTATTATTGTTGCACCAGCCAAGAAGTAGTTTATCTTCCTCTCTATAAATAGTCTTTTCTGTAAAAGCTATACAAGTAAATGCAAAAGTTATAAACCTAAAATAGAGTGTAGTAGCGATACTTTTATCTTGCTAAACATCCTGTTAATCAGTATTTTATAAAATCCTATAAAAAACCTCTCGCTCCGCGTTATTTATCTCTAATCTCTAATCTCTCACCTCTAATCATTTCTTTGTTGTGTTCTCTGTGCGTCAGCGCAGAGCTTAATTAGTTAGTTTGTTTATTGCGCCGGATACCATCCGGCTTATCTCCCCGTCCTTCCAGTCCCTCTGGATTATCCGCCCTTTGTCCTGCCAGCTCCGCCGGTCTCTCCGGACCTTAAAGACCTTAGAGACCTTACTGTCCTTAGAGTCTTTAAAGACTTTATCGCCCCCTCTTCACTTCCTTTGCTCTAATGGGTAGAATAAAAAAAACGGAGACGAACAATTGTCGCCTCCGTTTTAGAACTCAAGAGTATTTCTACGAACTTCGGATAATCAGAAGCAATACTGCCTTTGTTTTGCTTGTAAAAAAAACTCACCCCGCAAATGACTTGCAGGGTGAGAAAGATTTTAATATCGCCTCATTATATTCCGTATGGCGTTTGCTACATATTGACCAATATTTGGTGCAGGACTAGTTTGCATTTGAGCCGTTGTAAATAATGTCCTTAATCTACGACAAAGGCTTTTCTTGATATCATCTTTGTAAATTCTAAAATCCACATTATTTACTACATTTGTAAAGTGATTAAAATCAGCAGTCGCTCCTCTCCAAGTTCGATTTTGTACATCAAATGATTGAGACAGGTCTCTTAATGCGGTTTTTATGTGACTGGGTAACATACTTTTACTTCTTATTCACAATTTCATTAACTCGTTTGTCATATTCTTCTTTTGGCAGTTTGTCTTCGTCTGCAAGTTTACCATTGTTCCAATATCCGCCTCGGATATATTGACCATCTATATACATAGCGCCTAATCCATTCGGCTGGAAATCTTCGTTCATTTCGCCGTGATAAGTCCAATTGGTTTGCCCAACCCTTTCGGCATCAACAAAAGTTTCGTTGTATCGATTAAATATTCGCCATCTCATAATCATCTATTTTATAAATCTTTAACAAGACGAACACTTAGTCCTGCCCAACGATAATAAGTGTCCACACGAGGAGAACCACTTCTAGATCGGTAGCATTTAGCATAATAATCATAGTTATTATCCATTGAGGACGACCAATACCCTTCACTATTTGCATAATAGTAAACGCCCGTTCTTTCTCCACCCTTTGGTAGAAATACTGCGTATGTTGACTCTAAAATTGACCATTGTTCTTTAGACAACTGTATTCCATTTTTTAATTTCAATCCAACAATAGGACTAATCCAATTATCTGGCAAGAATAACGATCCACTAATCGTATCAATCGTTACATAATAACTTCTTCCCAATAGAATCTCCCATTCTGACGCTGTTAATGTTCGCCATGTATTTGGCATATCATTATCTATATGATTAGAACCCCAGTCTACAAAAGTTTCATATCCCTGCGAACTAAAAACGCTGTATTCTGTAGTGGTAGGACTTGCTCCTGTTCCCCAACCAAACAAATCTATCCAACCATTGTAATTATCATATATATCATTGTTTCCTGTACCTATAATATCAGTTTGTTTTGGAGCAAAACGCCATTCCTTATTTCTTGGATGATATTGAAGATTTCCTTTAGAAAATGTTATTTTTCTATTAGCAGATATGGAAAATGTAGAATCAAGTTCCGTCCATTGTGCATACAAGATAATATTTTTATCTATTGTCGTGCTGTGTCCAAATGAATATGATACACCATTACCATCTTGATTCGTATTCCAGTTCTTAGGAGCACACCCATTTTTTATAAATACACATGTATCAATATTACCTCTATACCCATAATAGAAAGTGTCTACCTCCATTGTACCAACTCCACCATTAGCATCATAGGTTATGGTGAAAATAAAGTCATCATTGGATTGGCTATTACCACTACCCTTTGCAATCTTAATTACAGTGCCATCAGCGAGGGTAAAATACACATAGTTTTCGTCTTGGGTGACGGATTTGAACATTGAGTCGCCTTGCTCACCCTTAGGACCAGTTGCTCCAGTGGCGCCGGTATCACCTTTATCTCCTTTATCACCTTTTGCGCCGTCTTCACCGTCTTCGCCTGTAGCCTTGCCTAATTTGGTCCAAGTAGCGCCGTTGTTGTATGATATATACCAATAGTCACCTTCTATCTTTAGTTGCGGCGTTACGCCGTCTTGCCCGTTAGTTCCATTCGTTCCGTTAGTTCCATCTTGACCATCCTTACCGTCTTCTCCATCTTTGCCATTTGTTCCATCTTGTCCGTCCTTGCCGTCTTGACCTGTTACACGGAGTTTATTGCCATTACTATCTAACAGCCATTTACCATCAAGAGTCCAATAATATACACCATCTGTGTCTTTGGCAACACCAATAACAGGCGTGTGCCCATCTGCACCATTGGTTCCGTTGGTGCCATTCTGACCATGATAAATGGTAATTGGTTCGTGCTTAGCGAAAGTAATAGTATAACCAATCTCCACTCCACCATTCTTAATAGGGGTAATGGCGGTGATGTAATCACCTGTTTGTTGTGCTTCGATGATAACTTGGATTGATTGTACATTGGTATTGATGTCTTCGCATAGTTTCTCTAATTCTGATATACGAAGGTCATAGTCTGTTAAAAGACCATACAAACCACTATTATCTTTGCAACCCATTAGTGTGCATAATGCCACTATATATACTAAAAGATACTTTTTCATTGTCTTGTTATTTTAAAGTTAGAAATTAAGTGTTACTCCTGCTCCATTGCCTGTATAATTAAATTCTAAAGTCATCAAGCGCTGACCATAGCAGTACAAAGGAATACCAACAATAGTTAATGCTGCTCCTGCGCCAGTAAACAAATAACCTGCGTTGCTGGCTGCGCGTACTTGACCATTATATGTCTCTAATTTACTCACATACTCCTTTACACTCATATACTCTAAATCTTTGTACTGATCTGCAAGTGCTTGACTTGTTGTGTACCCAGCAGTTGGATTAGGTAGCAGCTCTGCATACAGAAGACTTGCTACGCCGGCAACCACACATGGCACACCGACAGAGAGAGAAACAATACCTGTGTTTTTGAGGGCTTTCCCTAATTCTACATTGGGGTTTGCAGCTCGATCAGACGACTGCTGTGCTACTACTTTCTGAGCACTTACACTTGCGGCTATACTAATAGCCAAAAGCAATGATAAAACTTTCTTCATACTTTTTGTGATTATTGTTAATAATTGCTTTTGATGTAGATATACAAAAAAAGCGTGAACTTTACTTTGCTTATTCTCCATATCGAGGTTCAGGAATGACCCTACCAACAAGAATAAGCAAGCAACGCCCACGCCGAATATGAAATGCCACCAAACAGAGCGGTCCATTGTGGACGCTCTGCGGCGGGATATACATATCCCAACGGGCGTTTACTGCCTTCTTGCTTTGGGTTGGTGAAATTTTCCGGATTTCGATATGCCAAAACAAGCGCTAATAAACGCTTTATAATATGTCTGCAATGACTTTTACAGAGGATAATTGCGGAACATACCCGCCCTCATACCCTCAGCGTGAGTCATTACGGCTGCAAAGGTAGTAAATTATTTTGAAAGTACCAA
>JAZQSZ010000206.1:0-14529 GCA_045630365.1 Paludibacteraceae bacterium
GCCATAGCGATGTGCTAGATAGGATGCCAGTGTACTTTTACCTGTAGATTCTGGTCCGATGATTCCAACTTTGAAGAATGGATTATTTGTCAAAATCTCCGTTTATTGTGATTGGGTAAGCATCAACTTGATGTTGATACCGATATTGTCTGATTTGATAGGATAAGAAGATGATATGAGTGGGGTGGTGCCTTGGTGATCGTAGAAGAGTTGCAGATTGACTTTTTGTGAGAGCACATAGTCTGCACTAATCTTGATACCAAAAACTTTGTTGCCAGAACTAGCTTGTGTCAGGTCTTCCTCTACCTTGCGCAACAAGGTCTTGATGTCCTTGTAACTTACATCAACATTGAGTTTGAGGTCGTTACTTACTTTCTTTTGACCACCGTTTTTAGATTTGGCAATGAAATTCAAGTTCTTGATGGTATATCCCGCACCAATCACAAACTCGTCTGTATGTCCTTCTGTAATTTGTACGGAGTTGACATTCAGAGATATATTGCGCTGTTTGCGGTACTCAAACTTAGCCGATAGCGAGTTCTTCATCGTCATGTTCAAACCAATCAATGGAGAGAAGTTTTCGGTCAATGTGACGGATGAAATATCGTATGCAGATGATGGAACAGGCATATCTGTCGTTACATCGCGCACGAAACCTATTTGTTTGTTGCTCAACTCGCCCGCTGGTGTCCAAGTAGAGTAGGTGGAGTAACTACCAATAGCGTACTTACAGGTGTATGCGTGTGTGAGGTTGATGGACTTGAATTGATCGCGCAACCATGGCAACTTGCCCAAACCATCAAAAGTAACGGACCAGTTAGGCAAACTCTGCAACAAGTTCATGAATGGACTCAGACTGACTGAGTTGGCATCTCGTCCGGTGTATGCTGCTATGAACGCAGGTACCAATACATCGGCAGTGTTGTTAGCCACAGCACCATTCTTTGAATCGTATGGTTTGCCGCGAAGATGGGCAGGGATGAATCCTGCATTTGGATAGGTTAAACCAGTGTATTGTCGTTGTACACGATCGGTCATAATATCACGATTAGCAAGGAACTGACTAAAGGTTTCCGATGCAAAGTTCTCATCTGCATTTCCGAGTTTGTGGAAGGCAGTTGCGATGGCTATTTGTGTGATATTGAACGAACCAGTCATGTTCTCTTGCAATTGGTCGTAAGAGTAGATGATGGATGATGATTGCGCCTCATAGCGTTTGCTATTGAGTTGAATCTTCAATCCTGGCAGTGGTTCTAGTGTGAGTTTGGCGTCAAAATCGCTTGTTTTAGAGCGTGTTGCAGGTTGCACAACGGTGGTGTCGCTTGATAACCAACCATTGTCCTTGGCTTTCTCTACAAAGTCATCTCCAAACGCACCGAAAGCAAAATCAAAACCTGGTGCATACAAATTATCAAAGCGTTGTTGACCCATGAAACCTGCTTGTGGAGCAAATCCAGGTATGGTCATTGAGTTGGTGTTGCGATAGGTAACTTGCAGTTTTCTGAACATCGTTCCGACATATGCCAACATATCCGCAGTTACTTGTCCTGCCGAACGCTGACTCTTGTTAACGGTGGTTATTGAGAGGGAGATGTTTTTGATAGTCTCCTTTGATTCGACAGTAATCTTGGTGTTGGAGATGGATTTGTATTTGAGTTTAACGCTCTTGCCGTCTTGTGTAGTGGCGCTAAGTTTAATCGATTCGCTACCAAGGCGGTGAGTGATTTCTTTAGGCTCTCCTGCGGTCAAACTAACTATTTCAGTATATGTCTTAGGTTTGAATGCTCGACGACGCAAAGAGCGTTGGTTGTAGTGTTGCGACATCTCTTTCCAGTATTTGGATTTGTTGTAGAGTGTCTCAAAGTTGATACCTCCGTCCACTTGCCATGCGCGTGTGCCGCTAATGACATTACCCAGACTTTCCGTTTGGGTAGATTGCATGGTTCTATTCCAGTTGTAGGTTGCATTGTAGGATGCATTAGCCGTGATCGCCTCTAGATATGGTATGCGATTGAAAGGCACATTCCATGACGCAGAGAAGAGTTGTTGGTAGGTGTATGGAGTTCCCCATGTTGCCATACTGCGTTGGATAGTATCTTTCCATGCCTCGTAATAATCATTGGTGAACGCATAATCTTTGATGATTTCAGGCGTGTAATATCCCTCATCCACGGTCGAGTTCATGGCTGTTTGGAACGAGAACTTGATATTCTTCGTCAAGTCGTACTTGAAGTCGAAGTTTCGATCCCAAGTAAAGTCTTTGGAGAAGGTCAAATCCATATCGTTGCTTGTTGCTCCGCCCAAATCTGCTGTATTAAAATCACGCATTTTGAGGTGTGTGAAAGTACGACGCATATTGGTGTTGAATGCCCAAGATTGTGGTAGGTAGTAGAAGTTGAGTTCGCTTAGGAACTTGATTTTCTTGACCTTCTCCACATTCTTGAATGGTTCCCAAGGTTTTGGGTTGAAGTTATAGGAATAGTTGAACGATCCTTTGTAGTCTTTGGTTATGTCTTTCTCTATTTCTGGCGAGTGTTGCGCTTGCTCGTTGTAACTTGCTGAGATAGAGAAGTTAGCAGGGTCCTAGAACATGTTTCGCTTCTTGGAGTGGATGTCTATCTTCATGTTGGAAACCGAGAAACTCGTGGACTCGTGTACCGTGTTGGCCATACTGCGAATCGAGTCTTTTTCTTCTTTTGTCTCGTAGTTTTCCAATGACTCAGACAACTTGATATCCGTATCTAGTGGATCGTAGTCTGGCGATTGTGTCTCGTTGGAGTAGGATACATACAGAGGTATTTGCAGTTTGGCTTTCTCAGGGAATAATCGGCCAGCTTCCAATGCCGCACTGACGGATAACTGGTATGCATTTTCCATATTACGATCTAGCACATTGGACTCGATCGAACCATAACCTGCTGTTTCTAAGCGTCCTGCCACATTGAGTTGGGCAATGTCACTAATGCTTAATGCTGCATTGGCCATAGCTGCGATACCGCCTTGCTCGTTGAATTGGCTCAATCGCAACTCGTTGACCCAGATTTCTGCGCTCACTTCATGATCGGTTTTGTTGCGCACACCAATCATAATGGACTGGATATCCTCCAAGGTTGGGTTACCCAATACGGTGATCTTGTTATCCAAGTCTTCTGGATCATAGGTCTCATATGGAATCGTATTACCCACGTTGGTGTTACCTGCACGTTTGGATCTGTTGCGCTCCATTTTGGCATTGGTGAGCACTTGTAGGTCAAAATCAAAGGTGTTAGCTTCTGGCCATACCTTCAACCTATCGGCGAGATTCTTATCGCTATAGGTGCCTTCTGGAGTCAAATCCAGAGGGATTTCGTATTCGTAGTAGTTGTTTTTGAGGTCTGAACCCATACGGATAAAGCAGGTGATATCTTTGTCCTTGATAGGGTCAAAGTGTGGCAAACACTCTGCGTGCACGAACATTTGCAAACGCTTGTATTGTCGCATGTCGTATACCACATTCTTGTACACGGCACGAGCATCTTTCTGTGGCAACTCATGTACGCGGAATACCATTGATTGTTCGTTTTGAGCAATCAATTGTGCTTGTCCTGGGTCCGTCTGACGGGAGATACCAGGAGGCAATACATAGTTCACAGGCACACGGTTGGAGTTCTCCTCGATGTTCACTGCCTCTACATCCATTGTACCGCTGCTCGTATATGGGTTAGTAATATTATATTGGTTGTTGGCAATGTTTTGATACAATCCCTTGGTATAACTGCGCCACTCGCCACGTACCAAGTCCAATGTTGCAAAACGGAGGTGTGTCTCTTGTGAGAAATTGGTCATGTAGATACGTGCAAAGCGGATAGATTTGAAGTTGCGGATATTACCCACTTTCTTCATCATCGCACTATCACCACGCAATGGAATCTTAAACTGGTACCATTTGACCATGGCTGTTTCCTTGTTTCGCAAGGTGACTTTTGTCTCCATGATACTTGCAATATGCTGTTGTCCAACGCGTTGCATATCTTCCTTGCGCAAGGATATATGGTAGCGATAGAATCGCTCGCTATCATTTAAAGTGTTATCTTGGTTGATGTCCTCAATGTCTGGTTGCAAGGTAGAAGCTGTGCCATATGAAGCGTTGTTGTCCATCTCAGGCGAGTTGCCTTCGGTGCCGTTGTAGTGCTTATAACGCATCAATACCGGTACTTGATCCTTGTCATAATCATCGCCACGATAGTAGTGATAATCATCACCAGCAGGGTCATTGAGAGGAGAATATGGGTCATTTTCCCATAATGCTAATACGGTTGGATCCACTTTGCCACGTAGGGCATTGATATACTCTTGATATGGATTCACGCCGTTGTAGAGGAAGATGTATTCTGCATCCTCGCCTCGCTCTTGTGCGGAGTTCAAACCGTTCAATCCCACATCTTGTTTCGCGCGAGCGCCTGCTTCGTTGGCAAAGGCAACCACTGTGCTAGTGGTTCTAGGTGAGCGACCCCAAATGGTTTTGTCCACCATACTCTCATCACCATTCAATGGCAAACCATGCTCAAAGGATTTCTTACCATCGCGCAAAATATCCTCGCTGATATCACCCAAGTCAATATATAGGTCACCACCCTCGTAACTAGCATCGTCATTGGTCAAGAATGGGTCCATCAACCAGAACTCAATGTACTCAATGTTGGCTTTCTCAAAATCGGTATTATCTAGCTTACGCATGATACCACCCCAACGAGTCTCTGGGTGGGTCAGCTTACCATTCATGTCTATTTCACTAGCAGAGATATTGTATGGACCACGCTCATCAGGATAGTAACTCAAGTTCATAACCGACAATTTCGTGTCCGCATTAGGCAACACCTCTTTGTTAGGATATACCTCTTGCTCATAAACGATACGAGTGCGGTGGTCAGACATAGCATCTAGGTCATCCTTGATGTGCTTAGGTGTGTTGCTTTGTGGATAACCAAAGATAGGGTCTACCACATACCATGCTAACAATGCGCGGTTCTTGTTGTATTCAATGTCGTTACCTTTTTCTGCCTCGTAGAACTTATCTCCTGCTGGAGTGGATGCTAGTCTCCAATAGTTAGGATAGTGAATATCAATATTGGTTTTGGTGGACTCAAAGTCATCAATGTAGGCTGTTCCTACATTGCCTACATCTTTGGTATGACCAGGAATCAACTGTGCAAACTCAGCGTTCACTTGTAGGGTAGATGGTGCAGTCGCCTCTATCCATGGCACTTTATTCACCAGTAAGGTTAACCATTGTAATTCGGTTTTCCAACTTGTATTCACACCCCAAATGGTGTTGGCCAATGGTTCGCTACCAGTATTCACTTTGGTGGTCAAGGGTTTCTCACGCAAGTGCATGATGGTACCACCTACCGTAAAGTCTTTGCTAAACTCGTATTCCAAATGTGCTCCAAACAACGATTTGCGCTGCATCGAGAAGAGCGATTGGTTCTCCAACTTCACATCCACATTGGTGCCCGAGTTGATGATGGATTGGTTCAAGATGGTTACGATACCCATGGTGTAATCCACGGTGTAATCCACATTCTCTATCAAGGTCGCACCACCTGCGGTTACCACCACACTACCGCGTGGGACGTTCATCGCGTTGAGACGAATCTCATTGCCCGCACTACCTTTGTATTTTCCCATCAATACAAACTTGTTCTTTTCCGACAACTCTTGTGCGCTTACCAATGTCGAGTCGTACAACTCTTGGAAAATGTATTTCTCCGCAATACGCTTGTCGCCAATCTCTTTTTCCAAGTGACTACCGAATGGTTCTAGCACGGGGAATATAATACGACCGGTGGATGAATTAGCGGTATAACCCTCTACATAGTCAAATCGACCATCAGGAGTAGAGTTGTTGCGCGAATCCAAACGGTCTAAGTTCATCACGCGCAATAGTTGTTTACCTTTGATCTTACCTTCCATGAGGTATTGCATTTCAGTACCCACGGAGTCGTTTCGGTATTGGATATACAACTCAAACTTATCGCTCGACATTTGACTTGCTCCTAATGAGTAGATGTTCTTCATCATCAAGTCCCATGTACCTTTTCCCTTTTGGTTAGGTGCATTGTTTGTGCTCTTTAACAGTTTCAATAGCAATGCATTGGGCGCCTTCAAAGATTCCGATGCATCGGTAGAAAACTCACCCACTTGGTAGACTTGACCCGCATAGGTATACTCGTATGCCACCGCCAATACCTCATCTTGGTTTAGTGCGGTTTTCAGCGAGATGTATCCCAATGCGGCGTTCAGGGTGTACTCGCCACTGTTGAGCAAACGGGCAGATTCTATTTTTTCATAGGCTTCGCCTAGTTCCATGTTCGAGAGTTCTTGCATGGCTGAACTCACTTGTTGGATGTCGCGTATCCTGGTGTCTTGAATCAATGTCTCGTACAGGGCGTTGGCTTTGTTGTATGGACTGCGTGCATCTGCTGCTGGTGTCCATCTGTTACTCAGGATATGTGTTCCGTCGTTCTCGCCCAAGTCTGCCAATGCTACGATATTGCGTGCTTGGTCGTAGTTACCACGCTTGTTGGTTACCCATACCTCAATACGGTTAATCGTTACGCTACTTGCGATATAAGGCAATTGAGACATGGCTTGCTCGTAATTATCGCGGAAGTAGTAACTCAGGAAGAAGTGACGATTTTCGTCGTAGGTGTCAATCGGAATTTCAAAATTAGTAGTCTGCGCTCCGCCTTTGCTAGATACGGATTGACTCTCTGAGTTCTGTTGTGATATCAGGGCTTGTACTTTCAGTTTGCCAAACTTCAAATCGGTTTTCACACCGAACAATGCGCTACTACCACTAATGAGACTATTGTTCAAGTTCATGGACACATTACCTGCCTCAATAGATTGGATAATATCATCCTCTTGACCTTGATAACCCATCTTGAGGTTAATCTGATCAAAACTGAAAGATGCCTCAGTGTTGTAACCCATGTTAAAGTTGAGTTTATCACCCACTTTACCATTTACATTCACCTGAATCTTCTCGTCAAAGTCAAAGATATTGTTGTTTCTAGAGCGTTCGGTTAGGGCTGGGTTGTCTACGTATTGGTGTTTGAAACCAAACATCAATTCTGCCGATCCTTGTAATTTCAATCTCACGCCACCGGGACCGAAAATCTTATCGGCAGGTCCGATGTTAAATTTCATATCGGTGATATCAAACTTACTCTCGTTGTCATGCTCTACTTCGCTGATTTTCGTCTGCCAATATTTACCCATTTCTTGACGTTCGCTATAAGCGCGATACTCGTCCATGGTCATCATGTATGGAGTCGCGATGTCGATGTCACCTATGCGGGTGCGCATGACATAGCAACCCATCACAGGATCGTACTCGATGGATGTGGTCACGTTGTCTGGATTCTCCAAATCCAAACTACTAGGTATTCGAGTCAACTCTTCGTAATTAGCAGCGCCTACTGATTGCACCTGCAATGGTGCCATCACAATACTATCGTTATCCTGCCATGACACAACAGTGTCTTGCTCTTGTGCCATCGACAATAATCCATTGCCAATAACCAACAATATAATCAATAATCTCTTCACTCTTCTCTAAACTCTAAACACTAAACTCTAAACATTAGAGCATCTTCAATGCTTGCTTAATCACTTGTTCTACGCTACTTTCAGGGGCTGCTTTCAGTATTTTATCCACTACTTTGCCGCTTGCTGCCGCAGCAAAACCTAACATCACTAGCGCACTCACTGCTTCTTGCTTCACTGCGCTATCCACGTTTGAAGTACTCAACTCTTGAACTTCTGAACCACTGAACTCCTGAACTCCTGAACCTAGATCTATCTTCAGCACTTTATCTTTCAAATCCACAATGATTCGTTGTGCAGTTTTGGGACCTAGTCCTTTCACTTGTGCTAGTGCACGCGCGTTGCCGGTGGCAATGATTTGGCGAATCTCTGCTGCTGAATAAGCCGACATAATCATTCTTGCGGTGTTCGCACCGATACCGCTTACGGTCATTAGCATCACGAACAGCTCGCGCTCGCCTTTGCTGAAAAATCCGAATAGTTCGTGTGCATCTTCGCGAATGATTTCGGTAATGTACAATCTACTTTCTTGTCCTTCTTTGCCCACCAATTCCGAATAGGTAGGTAGGGCTATGTTTATAGCATATCCTACCCCCGCTGCTTCAATCACAACATAGGTAGGATTTACATCTGTCAATTGTCCTTTAATATACTCAATCATGATAACACCAAATTAGCGTGCAAAGGTACAAAAAAAAACGCACATATGCAAGCATATGAGCGTAAATTATTGATTTTAATTATAGTTCTTGTATGAAAAGATAATTTTTCTTAATTTTGGTATAATTTTCTATAATTTTTGGATTGCAATCTCTCCCTACTTTCTTCCGAAGTCCGCAGGTATCTCTCCCCATTTTTCGGTTTCCCACTTATATATCTTTGTCGTCCAACTATTCTCTGCCAACCATTTCTCTGCGGCTCTTACTGCCAACAACAGGTCTTGGTTGCCGGTGTTCCACTCCAATTGTGTCTTGCATTTCTTCTGCTTTATCCACGCGATAGCCGTTTTGCTATCCGAGTAGAGCACCCAAGGTAACTGATGTTTTTTTAGGTATGCCAAACCCAAAACAATAGCCAAAAACTCCCCGATATTATTCGTTCCACCCACATATGGTCCACGATGAAAAACCTCCGTTCCGGTGTCGGCAATCACTCCTCTAAACTCCATTTTTCCTGGGTTTCCAGAGCATGCAGCATCCACTGCCAATGCTGGCAGTATCACACCGTGTTGTTGCATTTGCGTTGGGGATAAGTCTTTGACGCTGACTGCGTTATGTCCTTGTTTTTTGACAGTGCTTCGTGGCGTGATGTATTTCTCCGCGCCTTCGGCAAAGGCTTTATTGGCTTCTTCTCTAGTGGCAAATCCTTTGTATTGTGCAGCCACGCCTTTGACCTGTTGTTCGCACGCCGCCCACGACTCGAAAACACCCGTTTCGCGTCCCTGCCAAACCACATAAAAATTTACCTTTGTCTTCGCCATTTCTCTTGCCTATCGTCTATTACGCCTCGGTCGCTGACTGCGCTCTGCGAGCCAGTGGTCTCATCGGGAATCGAACCCGAATCTAAGTCTTAGGAGGACCTTATTCTATCCATTGAACTATAAGACCATGCGACCATGGTCGCTTGTTTTAGGTTTTAAAGGTTTTAGAAGTTTTAAGGGTTCAAGTACCTCTAAAACAGCGAAGTGATAAAACGTTTAAAACTCCTTCAACCCAATTAATGCGGCCGCATTAATTGCTCACCGCCATTACATTGGCGAACACACCCGCTGCGGTTACACTAGCGCCGGCACCATAACCCCTGATCATCATTGGATAATCGTGGTAACGCTCTGTCGTGATCAGCACGATATTATTCGAGCCCTCCAACTGATAGAACGGATGATCCGCAGCCACTGTTTCCAGACTCACTTTCGTTTTGCCCCTGTCCATGCTAGCTACGAAACGCCAACGTAAACCTTTCTCTTCCAATACTTTACGATCCTTCTCGAAGGTGGCGTCCAACTCTGGCAATTTCTTCCAGAACTCCTCTTGTGATCCCTCGAAATATGCATCTGGAACAAACAGATGCTTCTCTACGTCCTCTTGCTCCACCTGATAACCTGCCTCACGAGCCAAGATTACCAGTTTGCGGATCACATCTTTTCCACTCAAGTCAATGCGTGGATCAGGCTCGCTGTATCCTTGCTCTTTGGCGCGACGAATAGTCTCTGAGAATGGTACATCCGCTTTGATCTCATTGAAAATAAAGTTCAATGTACCACTCACTACTGCCTCAATACGCAAGATCTTATCGCCAGAGTTCTTCAGGTCGTTGATTGTTCCGATGATTGGCAAACCAGCACCCACATTGGTCTCAAATAAGAATTTCACGCCTTTTTCTACCGCGGTCTGTTTCAGACGCATGTAGTGTGCATACTCGGATGATGCCGCAATCTTATTCGCGGTTACTACCGAGATATTGTGCTCCAATAATGTCAAATAGATGTCGGCCACCTCTTTGCTCGCCGTACAATCCACGAACACACTGTTGTACAAACTAGCCATCTGCAAAGCAGCATGCTTGATGTTGAATCCGCTACCCGTCTCTGCTTTCTTCAAGTCCTCACGGTATGTCTTCAAGTCTAATCCCTCTGCGTTAAATAGGGCTGTTTTGCTATTCGCTATACCTACGATGTTCAACTGCAAATGGCGCTCTGCCAATAATGTATCATATTGTTTCTCAATCTGTTCTATCAATTGAGCACCCACCGTACCTACACCACATACAAAGATGTTCAGCACTTTGTTTTCGCTCAAGAAGAACGAATCGTGCAACACATTCATCGACTTGCTCAACTGTTGAGCAGGCACTACAAACGATATATTGGTCTCCTTCGCACCTTGTGCAAAAGCAATCACATTGATACCGTTTCTGCCCAATGTGCCAAACAATTTACCTGCTATACCTGGATGGTTATGCATCTTCTCACCCACGATACTCACAGCGGCCAAACCTTTTTGCACCAACATTGGGTACATACTGCCCACCTTAATTTCCTCATTGAACTCTTTGGTCAATGCCTCTACTGCAGCCTCACAATCTTTCTCCTGAACACCCAAAGTGGTTGAGTTCTCAGATGATGTCTGACTCACCAAGAACACCGATATGCCCGCTTTTGCCAGTGTGGTAAATATTCGTTGGTTAACACCAATCACACCCACCATAGACAGACCTGATACGGTGATCATCGCCACATCTCTAATGCTGCTCAAACCGCGCACATGACGCGCATCGTCACCGCCTTGCGCCTGAATCACTGTACCTGCGTTCTCTGGGCAGAACGTATTCAAGATGCGTATTGGAATGTTCTTTGAACATGCAGGATAAATGGTTGGTGGATATACCACTTTCGCACCAAAGTGACACAACTCCGATGCCTCGCCGTAACTTAAACTCTCGATGGTGTATGCGTTAGGTATCAATCGTGGGTCGGCAGTCATGAATCCGTTGACATCGGTCCAAATCTCCAACACCTCAGCACCCAAAGTTGCTGCCAAGATAGAGGCGGTGTAATCGCTACCGCCGCGACCTAAGTTGGTGATCTCGCCGGTCTTGCTATCGCGTGAAATAAAACCTGGACATACGGTTAAGTGAGGCATTTGTGCAAATGCTTGTTTCACTTTCTCCTCTGTCAGGAGGGTGTTGAGTAGCACTTGTCCTTGTTTGCGGTCGGTGTATATCATTTCCAGCGAGTCTTTGCGCACAGCGCCTGGCAGAGCAGCCGTGATGATGCGACTACTCAATTGCTCGCCGTAACTCACAATCACGGCTTCAGATTTCTCGCTCAGGTCTTTCACGAGGTGCACGCCAAATAGGATTGAGCGCAACTCGTTCAATATCCCTTCCACTTCCATCAGTAGCATTTCGCGGGTTGTAGGAGAAACGAGCGCATTGATCATCTCAATGTGACGATGTCTAATGGCTTGAAACTCTTCCATGTATCCTTCGCCGGTTTCTAGTGCCAAGTGTGCTGCGCGAAGCAACTGATCGGTCACGCCACCCAAGGCGCTTACTACTACGATACAATCATCCGTTTGTCCAGCCACAATCTGCTGGATCTTACGAATACTCTCTACGGACCCTACTGATGTCCCTCCAAATTTTAATACTTTCATATATCTCTCAACTCTCAACTCTTAACTCTTAACTCTTCCAACCGCTCCGCGATTGCCTCTGTCTCCAACAAGAACCCGTCGTGTCCCCATTTCGACTCTATCTCCACATACTTCGCGCCGGGTATCCACGCTGCCCATTCTTTTCCTTCTACCGGTGGGAACAAACCATCCGATGTGATGGTTATCACCACGCTCTTCGCTTTTATCTCTCCCAATGCTGCCGCTACGCCGCCGCGTTTACGACCTACGTTATGACTATCCACCGACCACGTCAAGTAGTAGTATGAGTACGCATCAAAATCGCGTTTTACGAGTTTCTCGCCTTGGTATCGCTCATACGACGCTACGCGTTCGGCAAACAAACAATCTTCATCCTCTTCCGCTTGCGTCAGGTTATATCCGTCAAATGTTCTATACGATATCAGCGACAATGCTCTGGCTGCTTCTAGTCCTTTCTGCCCACCAGCCAAACTCTCGCAGGCTTTGAATGTCGGATCAGCTTCTATCGCCATGCGTTGAGACTCCATCCAAGCGCCCAACCATGGGGTTACCCTCGGAGCAGTCGCTATAAAGGCAGCACGCTCAATCACCTCTGGCTCCATGATAGCCCATTCCAAAGCTTGAAAACCACCTATCGAACTACCCACCAACAAATCCACTTTCTCTATTCCTATATATTTACGCACGATAGGAAACAGCCTCGCCATATCTCGCACTGTCACCTTCGGAAAATCTAATGGTGTCAAACCTTCGGTGTAGTTAAAAAGTTTCATAGTTTCACGCTTCGCTGTTTCATCTTTTAAACTTTGAAACCCTGAAACCTTTCCACCATCAGCCTTAAAGGCTGATCGGGGCCCTGTAGTCCCATAGGGTGATGCAAAGATATTCACACACACTACATAATCCTTCTCTGGATCAATGCAGCAACCCTTGCCCACCATCTCTGGCCACCAGTCCATGGGATTGGAGTTGGCAGTCAACGCGTGGCACAACCATACCACACGCTCACCCTTCTTGTACTCTCTGTCTGATGTGTGATACACTACTTCTATTCCGTGTACACTTCCACCAGCCTCGAAGGCAAAATCATCCTCTATTCTTAGCTTGTTCCAACGCATTAGCTATATCACTTATCAAATCATCTGCATCTTCCAAACCGATACTCAATCGCATCAAGTTTGGATCTATTCCTGCGGCCAATAGGTCCGCCTCGCTCAGCTGTCTATGCGTATGTGCCGCTGGGTGCAAGATACATGTATGGCAGTCCGCCACGTGTGTCTCTATGGTCACGAGTTTGAGACTGTCCATAAACGCATTGGCAAATTTTCTATCGCCCTTCACGGCAAACGCCATCACACCGCAAGTACCATTCGGCATATATTTCTGTGCACGAGCATACTCTGGATCGTTCTCCAACTCTGGGAAGCGCACCCAAGCCACGTCTGGGTGTTGTGCCAAGTATTGCGCTACCTTCAACGCGCTCTCCGTATGACGCTTCATGCGTACGTGCAAGGTTTGCAATCCCAAATGCAAATAGAAAGCATTCTGTGGACTCTGGATACTACCAAAATCACGCATCAATTGTGAGGTTGCTTTGGTGATATACGCACCCTTGCCGAAGGCTTTGGTATATACCAATCCGTGATATGACTCGTCTGGCTCGGTCAAACAGGTGTATTTATAGTGGTATTGCTCCCAGTCGAAGTTTCCGCTGTCCACGATGGCACCACCCACTTGCACACCCTGACCATCCATATACTTCGTAGTTGAGTGTGTCACGATATCCGCACCCCACTCAATTGGACGACAGTTCACTGGGGTAGGGAAAGTGTTATCCACTATCAATGGCACACCGTGCTTATGCGCGATATCCGCTATACGCTCAATGTCTAGGATGCGTACGTTAGGGTTGGATAGGGTTTCGCCAAACACAAGCTTGGTGTTTGGTTTGAACGCTTTCTCCCATTCCTCATCGCTAGCGTCTTGGTCGATAAAGGTAACCTCGATACCCATCTTTGGGAAGGTTACACCAATCAGGTTGTAGGTACCACCATAAATACTGGTGGTAGAGATCATATGATCGCCTGCTTGACAGATATTAAAGCATGCAAAGAAGTTAGCAGCTTGACCCGAACAGGTTAGCATACCTGCCACACCACCTTCTAGAGCGGTGATTTGTGCTGCCGCATGATCGTTTGTTGGATTTTGCAAACGGGTGTAGAAATACCCGCTCTCCTCCAAATCGAAGAGCTTACCCATCTGCTCACTAGTCTCATACTTAAAGGTAGTACTTTGTATGATAGGTACCTGTCTTGGTTCTCCTTTTCCCGGATTATATCCAGCTTGCACGCAAAGCGTGTCTATATGTTGTTTCTTATTCATAATCAAAAATGTACTTTTCTCCAAAAAACTTGCAAAAGTACAACATTTTTCGCGAATATGCAAGATTTTTGTTTAAAATCTGCAAAATCACCAATCTTGCCTAGTAAAACATACTTATTTTGTAAAATAAGCATGACAATTATCGAAAAAATTTGCGAGTTTCAGAAAAAAAGTGTAATTTTGCACCGATTTTGAGAAATAGGGCTTGAATAACCCTTACCAAACGAAACAACAAAACAAAATTAATATTAATTTTTTTAAACTTTTACAAAAATGACAAAAGTAGGTATCAATGGTTTTGGCCGTATCGGACGCTTTGTTTTCCGTGCTGCTATGAAACGCAATGACATCGAGATCGTAGGTATCAACGACCTCTGCCCAGTAGATTATTTGGCTTACA
>JAZQSZ010000207.1:0-4218 GCA_045630365.1 Paludibacteraceae bacterium
TCATCCTTCTGACTCCAAAACAACAAAGGCGTTTCGAACTGCTCTCCATTGAGATTGAGTGCTTTGACATTTCCTCTAAGCATCCACACTTGAGCGGGCTCGTCGTAATAGGCATAATCCGCTTCTATTGTTGCATCCGACTCTAAGTCAAGATTAAATTTCTCAAGGAATATCCCATCAGGAAACTCCCAATGAGGTGTATCTGCTTTGTCATATACTCGCCATTTGGGCGCTTTGATTCGATAACGAGTCACGCCCGAATCCGACACTATAGTCATTACATCCTCAGCCTCTAGCACAGCCATATTTTTGCGATCCGATACAGCCTCTGCACGCAGTTTGACGCTTCGCTTGCGACAAGAACCGAGTGCTGTACATAGCAATATCAAGAGAACCACTTGCGCGATTCTCTTGATATGGATGCGTAATATCTTGGTACGACAATACACCTTATATTATATTACTCAGCTTTAGAGCGACAAGTTGTAGTTTTGCCAATCCAGCCACCCACACGGAATGGTTGACCATCGTTCAACTCTTTGTGGAAGAACACATCCTCTTTAGATGGGAAGTATTGGCTATAAGTAGCAATCAACTTGTTAGCATCCGTTGCGCAAGAAGAATCAACAGTTTTTGCCTTGCGGAACATATCGCATGCTACCCAGAACACAGAGCGAGCCAAGATTGGATCATCATAGATCTTAGCACTTGCATAGCAGATACCCATCAACAAGTAGCAACGACCATCCTCTGGATTAACATCCAAGGATTGTTGTGCATAAGCAGCACCTTGTTGGTAGTTCTTAAGAAGCACATATACATTGGCTACACGGTAGAGATAATCAGCCTTATCCTCATCATCTGTAACCATAGGCAATGCTTGTTTGTAATACTCCAAAGCACCATTCAAATCGCCTTTCTTGATGCACATTTGTGCACAACCCGCAGCAGACTCACTAGTAGGTTGGAGTTTGTGTGCGTGCTCAGCAGCCGTAAAATACACATCGCTCTCGGTACAACCCAAACGGCGATAGAGTTTCATGATCGAACCCAATTTCTCGATATCATTTGCACTCTCAGCCACTACGCTAGCGTACATCTGATCCATTTGATCGCAGTCAGCAGCACCAGAAGCCGCATAGAGACGATCTACATATGCTTTTTGACTAGTAGCGTGCTCAGCATTTTTACCACCAGCAGCCACGATTTGCTCCAAAGCAGCAGAAGCTAACTGATAGTCAGCCAAGAACTGATCGCCGTATTGCTCGGTATTAGACTTGTAGATATTATAGCTCAACTCTACAAACTTACGCAAAACGGTAATTTGTGCTTTTGCACCCAAAGCAGTTACAGACTCCTTCATCCATCCGTATGCAGGCAATGCCAATTCATCCTCTGGGAAGTAAGTCAAATAATCTACACCTTTCAAGCCCAACACATATGCGTCTGGATAACGTACATCATCAAAATACTTGATACGCTCATCATGAAGTTGCATAATAGAATCACGAAGTGCTAGACGTTGAGCTGTATCTGTAGTTTGCTCATAGCGATATGCCAAAATCTTTGCACCATTGGTGTAGATTTGGCTACCATAATCAGGACGACTCGCATACACAGCCTTCCATGGTTCGTACGCATCGTCATACATTTTCATACGCACACTCTCTTGAAAGAGCGACACGTTCTCCATACATTCTTCGTCTGACAATGTTGTTACTACTGGAGTCTCTACCACAGGCTCCTCACCTTTCTTTTTCTTTTTTTGTGCAAAGCCTGCCATTGGAATAGCAAAGCACAAAGCGATTAATAATACTTTTTTCATTGTTTGTTGTTTATTTTGTTTATATTTTCTAGTTCATCTAGTTAGTCTAGTTTATCTAGTTGGTTAGAGTTTTCTCTTGAAGAACCAATGTTCTGAGATAGACACGTTAATTACGAAACGCAAGTAGTTCTCTGTCAACACATTGCTTCCTCCTCTACGCCCATACTCCAAAGTGGTGTTAATCACTGTTCCTGTTGTTCTCAGAGGCAAACCCACACCAAGACTTACGCCTAATTCAGGTTGGTTATAACTATTGGTATAGGAGGTAGTATAGTTCGCACCTACGCGCCATAACATACGATCCACATACTTACGACTAGTAGGGTCATTGCGATACTCCAAGCCTAGCGCCCAACGGTGTCTTGAGTTCAGTCCTTTGTTCTCGCCAAAATAAGAGGCATTAGCCCAATCTTGGAACTGATAGTCCACGCCTACCATCACACGATTAGCGTAGTCATAACTCAATCCCATACCATACATCATTGGCATCTCAAAACCTTTATTCATAGTTGTCACCGTATCATTGGTCGTATTCTCTATCTGCTCGTAGTTCATACGAGAGAAGGCCTGTTTGTGCTCATAGACAGCACCCAAATTGATGGTATGTTTGCCAAAGGTATGGAACACCTGCATACCGTAGCGCAAGCGCAAACTATTGGCATCCAGCTTATCCACTTGGCTCACGGAGTCCAACGCGGTATTGGTAAAGTGCAGACTACGACGTTGGGTTACATCGCCAAACATATAGTAGGCATTCACACCCAGCGCTACCCAATCGCAGATATTAAAACTCAAACCGCCATACACTTGGGTAAAACCTCCTTCACCCGAGTAGGATTTGGTGTAATAATAATCCGAATTAATAGAGTCCTCAAGGGCAAACTGATACCCCACCGCCGAATAGGGATTGATACCCACTGACATGGCGATATATCTGCGCCATAATGGAAATTGGATAGTCATATACTCCAAGTTACCATTCATACGATTGGTGGTTCCATTCGCATCTCCATAATTGGTATAGAGCAATGAACCTGCGATGTCAAACATAAATGTCATGGAATCACAGGCTGTGTAGGAAGCAGGTTGAGCAGGGTTGATCACCTTGTTCGAACGCATACCTATACCTACTCCACCCATGGCGCGGTACGCACCAGGCAGGTTGTTGTTGAGTTCTCCATAACCAAATCTAGATGATGGTGAAGATGTCGCATTCTGTGCCCAGGCACACACAACCATCATCAGTACTACGAATAATGATACAATTCTTTTCACTATAATTCTTGACTTTAAACTATAAACTCTAAACACTAAACTCTAAACACTAAACTCCAATATCCTATCCAATCCTATCAATACCAAATGCGGTTCGCCAATCACCTCGCGATGCTTCATAGCATTTAATATATAAGGTGCATGTCCACCGGTTACATAGGTCTTGAAAGTGGTTTTTTGTTCTTTGAGTTGGCGCATGTATCCTTTCACCTCAAAGACTAGTCCTCTCACCACTCCTGCGGCTATGGCCTCTTTGGTATTCTTGCCAAAGAGTGGTGTCAAGGCATCTGGTTCAACTTCCACCTTGGGCAATCGCTTGGTCATTTGATTCAACGCAGTCAGTCGCATCTTGATACCAGGCGCGATGTTACCACCCAGATAGCCTTGCTCTGCCGATACAAAATCATAGGTAACAGCCGATCCGGCGTCTATGATGAGCAGATTGGTGTTCGGACACAAGTGTGCAGCACCTACGGCAGCTGCTATACGGTCATGTCCCAAGGTCTCTGGCGTTTGATAGCAGTTAGCTATCGGTAGCGGAGTCAGGTGGTCAAAGAGCACAAATTTCTTGGACAATCTGTTGAGCGCATTGATTACAGCGGGCTCCATGTTTGCCACGGATGACACGATGCTGTTGGCTATAGGGTATAGCGAGAACAGTCGCTCCACATCCACGGATGTAAAAGATCTGTATAGCAGATTCTTCACGATCACGCCATCTTTGAAGAGCGCAACCTTCGTCCTCGAATTTCCTTGATCAATACACAGATTCATTTTTTTTGTTCGCTTTGCTCACGTTATTGGCTTCGCGTTTATGGTTCGCTTTGCTCACGAAAGTGATTCGCTTCGCTCATGAAATTTGTTCGCTTTGCTCACGTACGCTTTAGCCATTTTCGTCGCCATCGGCGACCACTTTCGCACAAAAGGTGCCACTTTCGCGGCTATGCCGCCATCAACGAAGCTTACGCTTCATACAAGAAGCGCTTAATACTCTTCTTAGGTGTTTTCTCAAACTCGTGTGTATAGAGTTTTATCACATTGATTTGTTCGTATGCAGCTAAGTCCGCATTTACCAACTTGCGATTCTCCTCCATCACGTCCTCTAATTGTTGTTGGGT
>JAZQSZ010000208.1:0-29316 GCA_045630365.1 Paludibacteraceae bacterium
GTTGGGAATACGATGCAGTGGAAGACGATATTGTCTTTGCCAATGAAGTGAAGTAGGCGAGTAGAAGGATCTTTCCACCATGTCTCCCATGGTCCGAGTTCTGGTTTAGCATCGCATAGCTCCTTGGTGTTGGAGATATAACCGATAGGAGCATCAAACCACACATAGAGCACTTTGCCTTCTGCACCCTCTACAGGCACAGGGATACCCCAATCCAGGTCGCGGGTCACGGCACGTGGACGCAGACCGCTGTCGAGCCAAGACTTACATTGGCCATAGACATTAGGACGCCACTCTTTGTGCTCTTGGAGGATCCACTCCTCCAACCATTGTTGGTATTGGTCAAGTGGAAGGTACCAGTGCTTGGTCTCCTTCTTAGTCAAAGCGTTGCCGTTGATGGCGTTGTATGGATTGATCAATTCATCTGGAGAGAGGGTAGCACCACACTTCTCACATTGGTCACCATAGGCACCTGCTGCGTGGCAACGTGGGCACTCGCCACGGATATTACGGTCGGTGAGAAACTCCTGAGTCTCAGGGTCATAGAACTGCTCTGATGTTTGCTCTACGAACTTGCCGTTGTCGTACAAGTGGCGGAAGAAATCCGATGCTAGCTTGTGGTGAGTCTTGCTAGTAGTACGTGAATAGACATCAAAAGAGATACCAAAACCCTCGAATGAGTCTTTGATGATTTGGTGATAGCGGTCCACCACTTGTTGGGTAGTAATACCTTCTTTGCGTGCACGGATAGTCACTGGCACACCATGCTCATCGCTACCTCCTACATAGAGTACTGGTTCACCTTTGAGGCGAAGATAGCGAACATAGATATCAGCTGGCACATACACTCCTGCCAAGTGTCCGATGTGCACAGGACCATTGGCATAAGGTAGAGCTGCTGTTACAAGAGTACGTTGAAATGATTTCATATATATTTATTGTTTATTATTATCTGTTTCTGGTTTCACATCAAAGAGTGGTGCGAGGTAATTGTCTTCTAACTCTTTGAGTGTGACTTTATTGATATTTTCGGCTTGTGCTACTGAAATCTTACCCGTTTCTTCAGAAATAACGATAGTAAGTGCATCTGTTTTTTCGCATACTCCGAGTGCCGCGCGGTGACGAAGACCATAGGCTTTAGGTAGATCAACACGCTTGGACACGGGCAGGATACACGCTGCTGCGGTAATACGACTACCTTTGATGATGAGCGCACCATCGTGCAGAGGGGTGTTCTTGAAGAAGATATTCTCTATTAGACGAGTGGACAGAACAGCGTCTATAATTTCGCCACTATCTTCATATACCTTGAGGTCTTGTTGACCTGTGATGACGATAAGTGCTCCCGTTTTGCTAGCGGACATATGAGCACACGCATTGAGAATAGCGTCCATCTGTGCGCGCGAATTGTGCATATGCTTAGCCCTGGACCAACGCTCCTTGAAGCGCTCAACATTGAATCGTGCACCTATTCGGTAAAAGAATCCACGAATTTCTTCCTGGAATATGACAATCAATGCGATAGCACCTACACTAATAAAACGGTCAAAAAGTGCCCCAGTCAGCTCGAGGTCAAATACATAACTAACGAGTAACCAGGTGAACACGAATGCCATAATACCCCAGAAGAGGTTGCTGGCACCCGAACGGCGTAGCACGCGGTAGATAGCAAAAAGCAAAATGGCTACCAACAGAATATCAATAATGTCTTTAATACCGAGTAACATAGCAAACTATGAGTTATGAGTTATGAACTGTGAGTTAGTTGGTGGATACAAATGGTTTGTTTGGCTGCGGCTACATCGTGTACACGCAGTATGTTTGCACCGCGCTCAAGTGCTATAGCGTGGGCCGCGGTAGTTGCGGGTAAAACCTGATCTGGGGTGGTATCAAGTGGCTTGTATAGCATGGATTTGCGGGATACGCCTACGAGTATAGGGGTGTGTAAGCACTCCAATACTTGGAGATCGTGGAGCAGACGGTAGTTTTGCTCTAGCGTTTTCCCGAAACCAAATCCTGGGTCAATGATCACATCTGCTATTCCACGTTTGTGCAGTATATCTAACTTGCCTTGTAGATCCCTAATAACAGTAGAAAGCGTATAATCGTAATCCCCGTCACTAGGAATCACAGAGGAATGTGTTAATATATAAGGCACGTGGTATTGAGCTATCACATCCCAAATAGCGGGCTCTGCCTCGCCACCATAGACATCATTAATGATGTCAGCCCCTGCTGCAAGCGCCTTGTCTGCTACATCCGCGCGAAAGGTATCGACTGAGATGATGATATCTCTCCAATGATGGCGGATAGCTCGAAGTGCTGGTGCTAGGCGGCTCCACTCTTCTGCTGCTTCAACTGGCGTGGAATTGGGGCGCGTAGAACAAGCACCTAAATCCAATATATCAGCACCTTCTGCGATGGCTTTTTCTGCTGCAGACAATACCTCTGCTTCCGATAGCGTTTGACACGAAGTGTAGAAACTATCCGGTGTGATATTGATGATAGCCATCACGCGAGCGGATGACAAATCAAACAGTTGGTTATGTGTGCGAACAGAATATTGCATTTTCCCTGCAAAGATACAAAAAATCTGTTGATTACACTAAAAAAATGAAAAAAAATAAGGAAAATAGGAGCATTTTTTTAGAAAAAGTACCATCATAAGGTTTTTTTAGGTAAAAAATTAGTATAAGTCATTTTTTTTTTGTAATTTTGCAGGCTGAAATATTTATGTACGACAAATCCATATAAATTATGAATATTAAACTGATTGTATCAAAAACTTTAATCTTATCTGTAGCTTTGATTTTGGCTGCATGTTCCGGTGAGCGTGAGTTGAATACTAAAACATCATTTCAAACCGGTTTGAAAAACTTTGATCCAAGAACTACTAGTTTTCAAGCGTATGAGGGTCACTTCTCTACCGTACCTCCTGGAATGTTGCCTATTGAAGGTGGAACATTTACTATTGGTCAGCAAGATGAGTTTATAACTGCTCCTCGCAATAGTGAGCGTAGAACATTGACGGTAAGTTCATTCTACATGGATAAGTATGAAGTGACAAATATCGCATGGCGTGAATATTTGGAGTGGAATACTTATGTCTTTGGTGCTACTAACCCAGAATTGGTGAAGGCTTTGTTGCCAGATACTACTGTGTGGCGCGACGAGATGGCCTATAATGAGCCATACGAGGAGTATTATTTCCGTCACCCTGCTTATAGCTTCTACCCTGTGGTAGGTGTATCTTGGGAGCAAGCGATGGCATATTGTCAATGGCGTACTGATCGTGTAAACGAGAACTATATGGTTACTAGCAAGTTCATTGAGTTGCCTCCTTATACTATGTTGAATTATTTGTCAGAGGAGGAGATTGATGAGTTCTTGCTCAATAATCCAGAGCACCCTGAGTATGCTTCTTATGAGAAACAAGAAATTGAAGTACCTGCGGAAGTAGCACGCAATTATGGTTACCAAGACGCTGTACCAGGTGAGATGGTCACTATGTACCACTTGCCATATGAGTGGATACGTGATCATTTTGTATTCAATACAGAGAAGTATCTCAAAGGAAATTACAATCCTACTATGAATACAAGTGCGCGTATGAATTCTCACAACAGCACCCGCAAACTCAATACCGCTGATGGTATTTTGTTGGTTGGTTATCGTCTTCCTACAGAGGCCGAGTGGGAGTATGCTGCATTTGCTCCTGTTGCAGGTGAAGATGGTATGCCTTTGGAGGGTAAGATTTATCCATGGTCAGGTTTCCACCCACGTGATATAACTAGTAAAAACAGAGGACAAATGCTAGCTAATTTTGTTCGTGGAAAAGGTGATATGATGGGTGTTGCTGGTGCACACAACGATGGTTATGTGTTGACAGCTCCTGTTGACGCATATTCTCCAAATGATTTTGGTTTGTACAATATGGCTGGTAATGTCAACGAGTGGGTAATGGACGTATATCGTGAGACTACTTTTGAAGAGGTTACAGAGTATAACCCTTATCGTGGTAATATCTATAAAAAGATAAAACGCGATGCTAATGGTAATGCTATCTTGACCGCTTACGGAACTTTGGAGGTAGAGTTTGAGGGTAGTGATGATAAACGTAATTTCCGCGATGGTGATACCTATTCATTATTCGTAACCGATTATCCATTGGATACAGTAGGATTGACTGAGGAGCAAATGGCGAATGTTAAATATGATCCATCTGATATTCTTGTACCACGTGTGAATGATGAGACACGTGTCTATAAAGGTGGCTCATGGAACGACCGTATCTATTGGTTGAATCCTACAACCCGTCGTTTCAAACAACAAAACGAGTCTTCTAGTACAATCGGTTTCCGTTGTGCTATGAGTATTTTAGGTGAGGAATAAAAACAATAATAAAAATAAAGTACTATGAATATTCCATCAAATCTTCGTTACACCCAAGAGCACGAGTGGATTCGTGTGGAAGGTGATGTGGCATATGTTGGTATTACCGATTATGCTCAATCTGAATTAGGAGAGATCGTCTTTGTAGACATCAACACAGAAGGCGAGACTGTCGCTCAAGGTGATGTTTTTGGCTCTGTAGAGGCTGTTAAAACTGTAAGTGATTTGAATATGCCTGTAGAGGGCGAAGTGTTGGAAGTAAACGAAGTGATCAATGATCAACCAGAATTGGTGAACAATGATCCATACGGCGAGGGTTGGATGATTAAGATCAGTGTGGCTGACCCAGCTCAGTTGGAGACATTGCTTGATGCTGAGGCTTATCAAGCTTTGATCGGATAATATACGACAACGATTTTCTCTCAACGATAAATCAAAAAAGAACGACTACTCAGTAGCCGTTCTTCTTTTGTATCTCTTACAGATGATTATAAACCTTGTCGTGTCTTGCTAAATCCTGCGTACACTACCTCAATATCCATGGGTGGTATTGTCGAGTCGTTTGATGTTTCCAACTTGTTTGCAGAGCGAATACGGGTCGCTGAAATCGTTTGGAGTGGTTTTACCGAGAGGATCGCTCCTGTTGAAGAATTAGTGGTTATTGCGACAGGAACGAGTACAAACGTTAGTTGATCTACCTTTTGCTCACTTCTGATTTGTTTGGTCAGCATATCTGACAAGTCATAGGAGTATTGGTAGATTACATTGCTCAAACTGTCAGTCGTAGCGCTAAGCGATGTGATAATAGCCACGGAGTCAAATGGTGTTTTGTTGGTGCTGAAAAACTCAGCCATGTTCTCTTTTTGAATAAGCATCATATAGGATGCGGGGGTATCCCAATTGTCACGAGGGCGACCTGTAACAGAGTCTGAATAGAGAACATCTACCGTCAGGTCAGCTCTGTTGATATAGACGCGATATGCTGCTGTGTCACCTAGTTGAGCATCAATTCGATTATAAATCTCATCCATTTGTACGGTCAATTCGGTATAGATATTAGCAGGCGATACGATATAGTTGGTATCCTTGACTTGACTATACTGTTGAAGTATTGATTGTCTGTTAGGATAGGTGAATCGATTCACTTGTCTCACTTCCTCGTTTGCATAGAAAGAGCGTGTATCGTGTATGATGGTATCATTCAACTGTGCGCGATTCATAGTAAAATGATAAAAGACAGTCATCGTGATATCGTTGATGTACAATACATTGCTGGCTCCAAAATCGGTACAAATATATAGACCTTTGAAGAGTTGGTTAAATGCTTTTTGTGAGTCAAAATCCTTGATTTCAAAGAAGCGTTGTGCAAACTCGTCTGTTAGTTTAATACGTATAGTTGGCACATAGGTGTCGTTCTGTGAGGAGTAGGAAGAATCCGAAGGAGTAGCGGGTACAACAATCTTTGAGTCCGTCACGATATGTGCAGATTCTGCCAAACTGCAATAGTCCGAAATCTGCAAGTTGTTAGGATACGAAGCATTCTCTTGGAGCGATTGCTTATCCATCTCATACACGGTGATACCCAGAGGAGTCTTGCCATCTCCATACCAATTCTTATAATATAGGTATAGACAAATCGAATCTACTACCGCTGTCTCACCACCGGGATAGACAAATCCCTCTGGACATGCTAGTTGTGTCAAAATGTCTGCCTTGATTGTACCGAAGTGTGTATCACACTCGCCTAAGAGAAAAGAGTCTGGCGTCAAACTAATAGCGACACACGAATCCAACTGCGATGTCACAGCAAATGTGTCCGACATCACACGAATATCATTATCTGGCAGGGTCGATGCACCTGCACTAATAGAATTATTTTCTTGGCATCCTACTACGAGTGTAGCAAGTAGTAAGACTATAGTTATAAATGGTTTATTCTTCGTCTTCTTCATTTTTACCTAGTAACTCATTATAGAATTTTAGGTGTGCTTCTTTATCTTCGCCCACATATGGCATAATAGGTTTTCCACTATTTTGCGCATAGTTAAGCAAGCGTTGGTTCACATTCTCGGAAGATAGCACGATAGCATCGCAATAGTCGATCGCTAAGCGCATAAGATCTTCGTACGCTACTGGCAAACCTGCGATGCCGCGTACGTGACTTTGAAGAACGCTGCCACCAATGATTTTTTCTGCAAATTTGCTATTAAATGGGGTGTCAAACTCTTCGCTATCCAATGAAAGTACAACTTTGCTATTCTCAAAGAAAGGAGTGTCGTTGTATAATTTCTTGATAAACAATGGAGTCAATGCTGACATCCAACCTGAACAATGCACAATATTTGGAGTCCAACGTAGTTTCTTGACGGTTTCTAGCACACCACGTGCAAAGAAGATGCAACGCTCATCATTGTCTTTGTATTCTGTACCATTTTCATCCGCAAGACCTTTGCGGCGATGGAAATAGTCATCGTTATCAATGAAATAAATCTGAATACGAGCAGATTGAATACTTGCTACTTTGATGAGTAGTGGGTGATCTGTCTCGGCGATAATAATATTGATACCTGACAAGCGAATTACTTCGTGCAATTGATTACGTCGTTCATTGATGTCTCCAAACTTAGGCATAAATGTGCGCGTTTCAAAACGTGCGGATTGAAACCACTCTGGTAACTTCCTATTGAGCGAACGAATAGGAGTCTCCTCATCAAGATAAGGAAAGATCTGTTGTGAGACAAACAATATACGATTAGGCTCTTTCATGTTGTGTATTTTTGTAAAAGGTATTATTTCCCGCTACAAAGGTACAAAAAAAATCTGATATTACATAATTTTTAGGCAAAAAACTTTCATTTTTCCCATATTTGTTGTACCTTTGCGGACTTTTTCGATAAAATTGTTAACAAAAACTAGATATATGCAGATAATTGCTACTAAACTCGAGTTGATGAATCAAATGGCGGCTTGTGTTCGCCAAGGTAAGACAATTGGTTTTGTTCCTACGATGGGTGCGTTGCATGCAGGTCATGCTTCACTGGTCAAACAAGCATGTGCAGAAAACGCTGTGTGTGTGGTCAGTGTATTTGTCAATCCCACTCAGTTTAACAACAAGGAAGATTTACTCAAGTACCCTCGTAATATTAACAAGGATGCCGAATTGTTGGCGGATTTGGGTGTGGACTTTGTGTTTGCTCCTACCCCTGAAGAGATGTATACTCAGGAGGAGATGCAACAGGAGTTTTCTTTTGATTTTGCTGGGCTAGACCAAGTCATGGAAGGCAAAATGCGTTCTGGGCATTTTAATGGAGTTGTTCAAGTGGTAAGTCGTTTGTTTGATTTGGTTCAACCTACTCGAGCTTATTTTGGCGAGAAGGATTTTCAGCAGTTGGCCATCATTCATCACATGGTGGAGCGTTCCTCTCTATCTGAACGCTATACAGGATTGAAGATTGTGGATTGCCCTATTGTTCGTGAGGCGAATGGACTGGCTATGAGTAGTCGCAATGAGCGACTATCTAGTGAGGAGAAGCAAACCGCAGTGACTATCTCCCAAACGCTATTTGCTTCCTTGCAGTGGGCTAAAAGTGCTAACGTCAAGGAGGTGCAACAACGAGTAATTGACACTATTAACGCCGTTGATGGACTCGAAGTGGAGTACTATGAGATAGTGGATAAACATACACTTCAACCCACAGATAATTGGGATAATGCGGTAGGTTGTGTGACCGTGTACTGTGGTCCTGTGCGCTTGATTGACAACATCAGATATTAGTAGTGTTTCCTTATAAAATCTTTAGTGATTCTTTAGTGATTCTTTAGTTATTCTTTGGTGATTTATAGGTGATTCAGCAATGGTAAAGCAAGTCATAATAGACAAAGGTATCCCTTTTCTCGAAGGTGTTTTTCCTCCTGAGATAGACGTCCGCTATCTTTCTCCCGAGGATATTACCCCCGAGACTGTTCGCTGTGCGGAAGCTTTATTTGTGCGTACGCGCACGCAGATAAACAAGGAATTGCTTCATGGTAGTAATGTCCGTTTTGTGGCTACTGCCACCATTGGTTTTGATCATATCGACCAAGATTATTGTCGCGAGGCGGGCATACATTGGGTATCTTGTCCGGGTTGCAATGCACAGGCTGTATGCGACTATGTTGAGGAGGCTATTTCCTCAATTAAATCGGGCGAAAATGCACTTACAATAGGTATTGTGGGCTATGGTCATGTCGGCAAACTTGTTGCTCAGATGGCTCAACGACGAGGATATCAAGTGCTTCTCTCAGACCCTCCATTGGGTATTGGCATGTCGCTAGAGCAACTTGCGCCACTATGTGATGTACTCACTTTTCACACTCCTTTGACCCGCGAAGGCGAATATCCTACCTATCATCTTTGTGATGAAACTATTCTGCGCCTCTGCAAACCCAATACCCTGCTCATCAACGCTGCTCGAGGTGGTGTCATCGACGAACAAGCCCTCAACTCTCAACTCTTGTACACGAACTCTGCGAGTGATCGTTCGAGCAAAGGCGAGATAAGAACTCTTAACTCTCAACTCTCAACCGCCATCGACTGTTGGGAGAACGAACCTAACTTGAATCAAGAGTTACTCAAGAAAGTCGATTTGGCATCATTTCATATTGCGGGCTACTCTATCCAAGGCAAAATGAACGCTAGTGAGATGTGTTTGCGTGCTTTTTGTGAATTTTTCTCGCTTCCAATTTTGTCAATCAATAAAAAAGCAGTACCTTTGCAGGGTGATTCGGAAAAAGGCTGGCTCTTGCGCATAACGGAGCAACTAAAAGCTACTCCCGAACATTTTGAACAATTACGTAAACAATATAGATTAAGATAATGGCAAGTTTTCAAAAACTTACCCCTCGAGCTACAGATTACTCGAAGTGGTACAACGAACTAGTAGTTAAAGCAGACCTCGCTGAGCAATCTGCCGTGCGTGGATGTATGGTTATCAAACCTTATGGCTATGCTATTTGGGAGACTATCCAAGCAGAATTGGATCGTCGTTTCAAGGAGAATGGCGTTAAGAATGCCTATTTCCCGCTGCTCATTCCTAAGTCTTTCCTTAGTCGTGAGGCAGAGCACGTAGAGGGTTTTGCTAAGGAGTGTGCCGTAGTTACTCACCACCGTTTGATGAACGACCCAGAGGGCAAGGGTGTGGTTGTGGATCCTAAGGCACGCCTTGAGGAGGAGCTCATTATCCGTCCTACTTCTGAGACCATTATCTGGTCAACCTACAAGAATTGGATTTCCTCTTATCGTGACCTTCCTATCCTTTGCAACCAATGGTGCAATGTGATGCGTTGGGAAATGCGTACTCGTCTTTTCTTGCGTACCGCTGAGTTCCTCTGGCAAGAAGGTCACACCGCACACGCTACCGAGCAGGAGGCAGAGAACTACGCAGCTACTATGTTGGATGTTTACGCTGACTTCGCAGAGAAGATTATGGCTATTCCAGTTGTGAAGGGTGTGAAGTCTCCTAATGAGCGTTTTGCAGGTGCTTTGAACACCTATTCTATCGAGGCTATGATGCAAGACGGTAAGGCACTTCAAGCAGGTACTAGCCACTTCTTGGGTCAAAACTTCGCTAAGTCATTTGATGTAACTTTCCTCAACAAAGAGAATAAGTTTGAGTATGTATGGGCTACCTCTTGGGGTGTTTCTACTCGCCTTATGGGTGCACTTATTATGACTCACTCTGACGATAATGGTCTCGTTCTTCCTCCTAACCTTGCTCCTACTCAAGTAGTTATCGTGCCTATCTTCAAGAAGCAAGAGCAATTGGATGAGTTGATGGCTAAACTCAATCCATTGGCAGACGAACTCAAGAAACTCGGTATCCGTGTACAAGTGGACGCAAGCGACAAGGCTACTCCTGGCTTCAAGTTTGCTGAGTACGAACTCAAGGGTGTACCTTTGCGCCTTGCTATGGGTGGTCGTGACCTCGAGAATGGCACTGTAGAGCTCGCTCGTCGTGATACTTTGACCAAAGAAACAGTTGCGTTCGATGGTATTGTAGAGACCATCCAAAACTTGCTCAAAGAGATCCAAGATAATATCTACCAAAAAGCGCTTAACTTCCGCCTTGAGAACACCCGCGAGGTGGACACTTGGGAGGATTTCAAAGAGGAGATCAAGAAACCTGGCTTCTTGCTTTGCCACTGGGATGGTACTCCTGAAACAGAGGAGAAGATCAAGGCAGAGACCAAAGCAACTATCCGTTGTATTCCTTTGGAGGGTGACAAGACTCCGGGCAAGTGTATCTATACTGGCAAACCAAGTGCACAACGTGTTATTTTCGCCATTGCCTACTAAAATTAGAAAAAGCAATATCCATTATCAGAAAAATCGCACTCGATGTGCGATTTTTTTGTATAATTCAAAAAAAAGTAGTACTTTTGCGGAGTAAACCACAAAACATTTTGTGTGAGATGAAAATCCGATCGACACAGTAACTCTAATTAGAAATAACCATGAATAAACTACAGCAGTTCTTTGAACAATTTACTGCCGCCAATCTAAAAGAAACAGTCGCAGCAACTTTCAAACGATTTTATGTACAATTTGCATGTGTTACCGTAACGGCAGTCATTGCATATTGTTTATTAGCGTCTTTGGATACAGACAATGAAGTAGAGAGGTATCTGTTAATACTAGCAGGCGTATTGATGTGTGGGTCACTGATGGACTTTACATTGGTACTATTCGGGGAGAATCCTAAACATAAAAACACATTTATATTCTCAAGGATTGTACTTTGGGGCGCGCTAATGGTATGTTATATTTTACTAGTTGATTCCAAAATCAAGGATACCAATTCTTCCTTTGCGATTGCTTGTGCATGTGTGGTGGGTTCGTTTGCTTTGATGATACCATTTGCAGGGTTTGTAGGCCTCAAGGATAACAACGATATGCCAGCTTACAATTTGATGATCAAATTGATAATCTATCAGGTGTTACTAGGTATTGTGCAATCGGTTTTATTTAGTGGAGGTGCATTACTTATTTTAGCTATATCCACTTTGTTTGAGTGTCAGGCAAGTGAAAATATATCGTTAGGCCTGGGCATTACATTGATGTGGTTTATAATCTGTTCATTCTATTTCTTTGTACCTCGTGGAGAGAATCTGCAAGACTCTTCTGCCGATAACTTCCGCATACTCAGCAAGCTTATTCAATATGTATTTCTGCCATTGCTGATTGTATATGTTATTGTCATATTGATCTATGCATTGCGCGTGCTGATAGCATGGGAGTTGCCTAAAGGTATGGTATCCTACTTGGTATCTGGTGTGATGTTTACCTATATCTTTTGTTATGTTTGTCTCTATCCAAAACTACAAAACACAGGCTCTAAATTATATCGCTTGATGCACACGTATATACCTATCAGTTTGTTTCCATTGCTAGTATTGATGACAGTTGGAGTTATTCGTCGCGTTTCAGATTATGGCATTACTCCAGAGCGTTTGTATCTCATCACGCTACTAGTGTGGTTATATGGCATAAACATCGTGATATTAGTGAGAAAAACTCCTCGTATACGTTGGATATTTGTTTCGTTTGCATTATTACTATTGCTTAGTTCGGCGCATCCTTTGAATTATACAAAGATAGGTCAGATGGTGAATGTAGCAGAATATGAACAACTTTTGGAAGAGTATTATCTGACGGAACTTCAAGAACCAGAGGAGGCTAAAAAAGTGTATGATAACTTACCAGATAGTGTACGAACTAATATTGATGAAAAGCAGCGATATTTGAAAAGGAGATATGGTTATGAAGGAAGGGTGTGGAAGGATAAACAAACATACCCACTCAATGAAACTAATCTATAAGAAAAAATCGCACATAAGTGCGATTTTTTTTGTGTATTTCAAAAAAAAGCAGTACCTTTGTCGTCGCGTTAGGAATGTGGATTGCGAGTTTCTTCTTGCAAGCCCATTACGACGACGGGATGTGGCGCAGCCCGGTAGCGCAACGGTCTGGGGGACCGGAGGTCGCAAGTTCAAATCTTGTCATCCCGACAATAATCGCGCGAAAGCGCAGAAAATCAACCATAACCGCAAGTGTTGACTGTAAAATGTGAGTGAAAATGTGAGTGCAAATACTCACATTTTCGTTTTGAGTAACTTGTAGAACCACCGAGGCAGCTACCGAGGATTCCTCGGATGTTGAAGGTGGTTCGGCAAGGGACTCAAAACCTTAAACTATCAAAACTATGCGGACAAAACAATTAATCAGCTACCCCACGCTGAATGACAAAAATGGGGATCCAACGAAAGATTGGTATGTAGAGTACTCGTTCCGTCTGCCGGGCGATGACCAATTGCACCGCTATCGCATTTGCCGTGGTCTAAGGCGAACCGTGCCGACAGACCAGCGCTACGCGATAGCTGCAGAAATCATCCGAGACAGAACAGAGTACCTTAAGAGCGGGATATATCTTGACAATCCCGACGACACAAACCCTCTACGCAAGGACGATACTCATCGCCCAGAACACCAACGCTTCACCGAACGAAGCGAACAGTACCGACTGCCTTACATCATTGACAGTTACATGCAGGACATGAAAGGTACTATTCGCTTGGGCAGTTTCCGAAAATACCAGGGCGAAATGAATGTGTTTCTTGACTGGATAAAAGCCGAGAATCAGCCTTTATTCATCGGAATGTACACACAGGAACGCCTGCAATCGTTTTTCGATTACCTCGCCAGAGAAGAGAGTGAGGGCGGTCGTGGACTCTGCTATGGAAGTATAAAACAATATCGCCAAAGGTTGAGCGGTCTATTCGCATACGCCAAGAAGATGGGCGTCTTCGGCGATGCTAATCCCGCAGACAACATCCGCAATCGTGGCAAGCTGGTTGACTGCGCACCTTCTCCGTTTACCAAGGATGAGCGTACACGGCTCAAGGAGGCAATACTGCCACGCCAACCGTATCTATGGTTGGCGATTGAGCTATTGTACTATAGCGCTATCCGCCCAGGAGAAGCACGATTGCTCAAGGTGGGCGACATAGACCGCGAGAGGCGATTGGTGAATATACGCAACTCAGTCGCAAAGAACAAGCGCACTCAGCAGGTAGGGCTAAACAAAGACACCCTGTCGCTGATGGAGCGGCTGGGTGTATTTGCATATGCTCCCGAATTGTATCTCTTCGGGCGAGGCGGCATTCCAAGTGACAAGCCGATTGGCAAGAGTACACTGCGTACCCGATTCAGCGAGTATCGCAGGCAGCTGCGCATTCCTGCTGATAGAACCCTATATGCTTGGAAACATACAGGGGCTATCAACGCACTGGAGAAAGGAATGGACTTGGTGAAGCTGAAAGACCACATGCGGCATGCCAACATCGATACGACCATGCAATATGCAAAGAAGCGTGGTCGTGATGTGCACGCCGCCGATGGGTATATCGACCAACTCTAATCGATGATCTCGTAGAACTCTCCCTCGACCAACTCAGACATGCCCTTGACAGTGATTTGGGCAGTCAGTTTGAGGCAGGCGTATCTCTTACCCTTGATAAGAAAGACGCTTGTAGGCGATGGGAGAGTTTTTGCGAGGAGCTTAAACCGATAGAGCTTGGTCTCGTCCACCTTGAACACTTGTTCGTTTACTTCGAAATAGCCTGGCGTAAAATAATAGTTGCATTTCCTGAATGTCCACAAATATCTATTCTTATCGTCACTCAACAAAAGATTCCCGTCCTTATCTCTAAACTCACAGCATGCCACTTGAGGCTCATATCTTCTTGTATTAACGAGCCCTTCATCATAACATACCAGCCATAATCTATCAAAGTAGATTGACTTAGCATCAGGAACACCCTCCTTGAATATATCAAAAGCATTCGCAAGATTTGCACCGGAATCAAACCAGTCTGGCTCAAGAATATCTTTAGGCATATCCACTATAGGATAACTCTGCAATAAACCAGATTTCGGATTATTTGCAGGAAGACCTATAGGAATTGGAGCAATTTTTGTCTCAATACCATCAGTTTGGTCACCATATTGGTTAATGATCTCAGCGGTCTGGAATACAGCTATTCTGATATCATCTTCATCCTTCAGTTCTTCCGTCTTAGTAAGAATAGCCCACTCTTTTAAATCTGTTAAATAATACAAGTATGTAGGGTATAAACTCTCAGCATACTCCTGATATTCTGTAGCGGCTGCATCAATATGTCGAAGAAAAAGATACGAATCCATAGATTTATGCGGGATACGAATATCCTCTGTGGCTTTTGGGCAGCAGTTTATATTGTCTGGGTTGCAATCGTCGGGGTATTTGATTTTTTTAGAGGGCTTGAATTGAGGGTCTTCGTCTCGCAATTCAATCTCGAAATTATCTAACACTTCAATAGGAGTACTATACATTCGCTCGTTAGCAACCATACCATAACTAACAAACTTAACCCGCTTCTCTTTGGGGAATATCTGATAAACCATACCAAAGAACAGAGCAATTTGATCCAGGAACTCTTTGACTGTCCAATGTGGCAAAGACACATTCAACGAGCGGGTTTGATAAACTGCGTCATAATCCTTTAATGGTTCGTGTAAGCGGCAATTAGCTACCACCATAAAAGGAAATGAGCGCACCTCTCGTAACTCGTTAATATCAATCGTCCAACCCAAAGCTATACCAACCAAATCAATCAAATGAGATAGATAGATGTGACGAGTAACTATCGCACAGTTCTCGCCAAATTCATAATATACAGGATCCTGAATCCGACCATCTCCATCCACAACAGGGAACTCAGTCCATCCGTATGATGGACCACTACCTGGGAGAAAACTAGAACCATCATACGACCATCCACCTTTCGTGCCGTCCCACTGCGAGAAGTCAAGGTCGGTCAGATAGATATCAGGCAAGGACGAGGCAAAGTTCTGTTGGCTCATGCCCTCCAAGAACTGACCCTTCACCTCCGTATCACTTACAGAGGTGATGGTCAGAATACCCGACTTGACAAAAGCATCCGTTTGGATCTCGCATGGAAACGACACCTTCGAGATATCCACGCCCTTCACATGGAGCGGACCAAAGATGGAGATGTTCTGTGGGCAGTCCTTCATGGGGAACGGAATCTCCATGGTATAATCTTCCGCTTCGGTGAAGAGCGGGTTCTCACTCACATACTCAAACGAGGCGTTGGCTTTCAGTACCGCCTCACGGCCATTAACTAAGATTTTCATGATTTGCCTTTGTTTTTCATTAGTTGATCATATTTCTTCTGTGCACGCAAGATGCCACGGTCGCCGGTCACGGTGTTGACCGTCACGAATGGCTCATCAAGGCGCTTGTTGAGCTTCTCAAGAACGGCACTCTCGCTTGAGGACACTTGAGCGGATGGATGTGTCCGATCTGCAGATTGGACACGGCCATTTGCGGAAATGGACGCAGCCGATGGTTTTTGCAGACTACCGATGGTGTTGGTGCGTTGCGCCTCATCGAGCGCTGCAATGGTGGCAGCCGCCGTAGGGTTGGCGAGGAGTTCTTGACTTGCAACCCACTCTCCAGCATGGACGATACCTGCAGGTTCGTACTTGCCGCCTGGGCGAGTGTAACCACCGGTGGCGTAACCTTGAGCCATAGCTGCGTCTCGTTGCTTCTTGAGGGCGGCTAACTGAATGGCACCAGCCGCTACAGCCATACCTGCAGCAATAGGAGCCATGATCCAACCGACTACAGGAATAGCAGCTGCTGAAGAATACGCATTGATGGCAGCCATTGCGGTCTGAGCGATAGTGGACATCACCTGCATCTCATACTTCTTGGCTTCTGCTTGGTTCTTAACTTCAGCAATCTCCTTCTCTTTCTGCGCCTCGATAGCAGCCACTTGTTGCTCATTGCCTTCAGCGGCTTTCAGCTCGCGTTCGTACTTGCGTTCGATGGCGGCTGTTTGGATGTCAGTCTCGGCATCAATCAAATCAGTCAAGCCAGAGAAGATTTGCTCCATACCGCTGACGATGGTGCTGAAAGAGTTATAGAACGCCTTGTAGCCGTCCGTCTCCATGTACTCAAGGATTTGATCCATGGTGGCTTGATGACTATCGATAGCCATCATCTCGGCTTCGTCGTTGTATTTCTTGGCTATCTCATAACGAGCTTTCCAGTAGGCTTCGTCAATCTGCAATTTCTGCTGTGCTGTAGTTGCAGCATTGGTCAACTCAAGACGGATGGCATCCAATTGCAGCATTTCCTCTTTCATTCCTTCAGGGTCGGAGTTCCCTGCGAATGACTTGAAATACTGCTTGCGGATATTCTCCTGAATCTTTGCCGCCTCTTTGGCGTGCTGTTGTTGGTATTTGAGCGAGGTCTTTTGGTACTTATCTTGTGCCGCAAGACGCTCTTTGCTACCTTCATCGTAGAGATTAACCATGTTCTGCAAGTGAGTGAGCTCTGCCTGTTCGAGTGCCAATTGATAGGCACGATTGGACATCTCGCCATCCGCATAGCGTTGGTCGAGTATTGCTCGCTCATCAGCATAACGCTGCATCTCTATCTCCTTGGTTTGACCTGCAGCATGCTCGGTTTGCTTCTTGACGGCTTCAAGGTATGAGGCATTGGCTTGGAGATACTCGGTAGAACCCGCCGTGGCTTCATTCATTTTCTTTTGCCAGTACTCTACTTCGATGGCGAGTTGTCGCTCGGTGTATGCCTTGAAATCTTTTTCGCCCTGGAGATAGGCAATCTTATTCTCTGCCTCTGCTTTTTTCTTCCACTCGTCAGCGAGAGACGGCGCAGCTGCTGTACCACCTTTGCTATCATCTCCTGAAGGAGTACCGCTATCCAAAATAGAAGATCCTTTCATCCGCTGTTTGATAGCATCGATGGCTTCCTCTATCTCGCCCAACTCATCTTTAGCTGCCTGCAGGTTTTCGGTTCTGACACGAACGGCTACAGAGTAAGAGTTCTCTGTGCCGCCTGCAGGACCTGCAGCACCCGATGAGGTACGAATCTGCACTCTGTTTCCATTGTCTTTAGCATCTGCTACGGCTTCGTCATAAGCTTGCTGACTGATAGCAAGATTATCTTCAGCAGCCATCTTTTGACGATATAACTCCTGAAGCTTTTCGGAATAGACTTGCAATTGGATTTGCTTCTCAAGCGCTTTGGTGTAGTTCTCTACCGCTTCCTTATTATCATTGATGAGCTTACCCTCATCGGTGAGAGAAGCGTGATATCCTGGCACAATGCTCTTGAGTTCCTCGAGAGCTTTGCGGCGTTCGCTGAGAGCAATACTCTCGTCTCGCAAGGTATCGTTGAGCATATCAATCTTGGACTTTTGTTCCATGTATTGCTCGCTGATCTTCTTGGAGGTATCGTCAAAAGTCTTTTGCAGGATGGTTGTCTCTTTCAATCGCTTGCTGAAGATAGCAAATGCTGCTGTCGCTGTACCAAGCACAAAAGCAAACCACTTGAGCGGACTGGCAGCCGTGACGGCATTCCAAGCAGTCTGCAAGGCAATACCTGCTTTCTTTATAGCATTGTATGCTGTCTCTACAGCGGTTGCTGATTTGACTGCTACGGTATAAGCAGCTACACCAGCAGCAAGACCTGCCAACACACGACCATGCTCTTGGACGAAATCAATCATAATGGACAATGCCTTCATTGCCATTGATGTGGATGAATGGAAGTGGCCCATCACAGGGAGCAACTTCTCGCCAAGTTCGACGGCATGCTCACGGAAGATCTTCTTTTTCTTCTCAAGGTCGGCTTGGACGGTGGTGTTCTGCACCGTGAACTCCTTGTCAATGGATATCGCCTCTTGGAAAGCCACATTCGCCGCCTGCTGTTGTTGGCGAACCATATCCACATTACCCGCCAAAGCAGCCAACACCGCCGAAGCGCGAGCGCCGTTCTCGCCCATATCGGCGAAGACTGGAGCGAGCGTATCAATGCCGCCTAACTCATGCAAGCGATTAAGCAACATAAGCAAACCCTCGTTGGTAGAGCGCTTGCAAGTCTCTGCGAACTCCGTGACTGCCATGCCTGTCGCCTTGGCAATCTTCTCCGGAGACTTAAACAGATTCATAATCACTTTGCTCACGGCGGTGGAGGACATCTCCAGCTTCTGACCTTGGCTATCAAGCACAGCCGCAAAGCCCATGATCTCGGGTATGGTCATATTGGCCTGTGCACCGACACCCGCCAAGCGTTGAGCAAACTCCGCCAGATACGGAGCAGAAGCCGTACTGTTCTGCGACAACTCGTTGATGACCGAGCCGACCGCCAGCAATGAGCGCTCCGTACCGAGGCGTTCCTCGTCGCCGAAGATATTGGTGAGCTTGGAGAGCGTGAGCGTTGCACCCTCGCCAAGGTCATCGAGCGCGACATTGATCTTGTCGGCAGCACGCACGAAACCGAGCACATCCTCCTCGGACTGCTTGCCTAAGCGACCCGCCTCTTGTGCGAGTTGGTTGAGGGCTTCACGGCTGGTGCGAGTATCCATCTTCTTGAACTCTTCGTTGAGATGGTCAACCTGTTCGGCAGTCATACCTGTGTACTTGCGAACATTGGCCATCTCCTGGTCCATCTCGGCGTAGGCTTCCACGGCTGCTTTACCAGCCGCTACCAAGCCCGCCATGGCAGCAGCACCGGCGGCGATGCTGGCACCCCAGTCGTTGACCGTGTTCTTCATGCGAGCAAACATACCCTCCGACTGACGAAGCTCGGCATTGACTTTGTCGAGTTCGGCTTTGACACGGCGGATCTTCTCGGTTTGTGCCGTCCATGCGGCTGAACCGCGCTCTATGTTCTTGAGCTCGCTATTGAGGAACTTGAGGGCACGCTGCAAGTCAGCAGGCGAAGCTTTGTCCAACTGGGCAAAGACACGCTGACATGCCTTGGTACCGCTTTCCATCTTGCGGATCTCGGCTTCGGTTTTCTTAATCTCCTTGCGGAACTTCTCCGCCATTGCTCGGTCGCCCGCTTCGCCTGCTTTGATAAAGGCGGTGCGCAGCGACTCTACTTCTTTCTCGAGGCGTTGCAACTCTTGCTCCGCATCTTTGCCGTTGACCTGAAGCCTAACGGTGGTGGTGTTGTTATCTGCCATAACTCTTAAAATTTAATTAACACCATAAGTATTAATGGATGCTACTTTGACTGGTTTGTTATTCATTCCTATATAGAGGGTATCGAATGCATCGGTACCATCAGTGCGGTGCTCGAGGAGGTTTTCCTCGTTTTCCGCTAATTTCTCGCCTGCTTTGTATTTATGGAAACCATTACGACCACGCATTACGCCTGCTGACTCAATAGCGACCAATAAATCTTCGTTATTGTCTATATTGAAGTATGGCGTAAGGCGCTTCTTTCCTGCAAATCCCTGGTTAATGAGGAGGTATTTCTCGTTGTGTCGCATAGGATGACCAAGATATACCGATTTGATTTTCCAACCGTGTTTCTTAAACTCCCTTTCAATGACAAACTTAAAATCTTCCTTATTCACAGCATAGTTAGAACCAAGGGCGGTACTATCGTAGTAGAATATTACCTGCTTTTTGCTATGATTACGATAGTAGTCGCAAAAATCTTCAATGAGTGCAGGTATCTTGCGCTCGAATTTGACATAGAAGGATTTTAAGACATTGAGACGGCCATCTCTTTCTTGACCAGCGACAATCCAGTTAATGTTGGCATTATAGTCCATGCCTATGCAGATTGGCAAATTAGGATTGATATCGCGGTCGGCTTGAGAATTGAGAAGGCGCTTATATTCTGCCTCTGATTTGCCATAGCCCAAAGTAGCGAGATATTCATTATTGGCCGCATGGTATTTGTGGCTCTCTTTCATGGAAGAATAGAAGCCATCTCGAGAGATACCTATGCGTTTGCAGAGAATGGATGTTTGGAATACTAATGGTGGCAAATCACGCTTCATATCCCTAATATAATTCTCACCAACGACCTCGAGATTTTCGATAGTGGAAACTTCCACATATAATACAGCAGCTGCCCTAAGCTGATTGAGAAGGCGATTGTTGGACCGCAAATGAAATTTCAAATAACTTGGAACTGGCTTGCGTTTCGCGCGAAGATCACGAACGCGCTGTTTCATTTTCCATTCCTCAATCACCAGAGATTCTATGGTTTGAATTACTTCCACATCCATTTTCTCTCTGTAATTCAAGAACCAACTACCTTTGCTGCCGACAGGCATATCAGACATGATCATGATAGAGTGATGGCATGAGTGGTGGCCGAAGTGTGCACGGATACCACCATTAGCTGGCAAAGTTTCATCTTTCAATTTATTAAAGTTGATGAACTTTGCTTCATCAATCAATAGCCAGTCGAGGGTGAGGGAGTTGGACGAACCTGTTATGTCTTGCGAGATGAGTACCGCACGGCTACCGTTGTAAAAGGAAATAACATGCTCATATTCTCTCGGCTCTATCTTTGCTTCTTTGAATGTCTTAGGTGGGCGTTTGCCAACTACATAATGGACATTCTCAATAATACCGATACTTTTCCAAAAAGAAAATAGACCAGGCAGCGTGTTGGTAAGACCATGGCGAAATGTTGGTACCACAATACCGCCTGTAGAACCAGGCATGCGCTGCATGTTGCGCAGCGCATATGGAGCACCAATGCCGAATGTCTTACCAGTACGACGACCAGCAACTACGACAGTAGTTTTGGCCGCAATGTACATAACACGCTGCTGTATCTTATTCAGATATACTTGTTTCATCTTCAGTATCAGGGAATAGTGATTCTTCCTCAAGGTCAGCAAGCTCGTAATCAACATCTTCAATATCGGGATTATCGGCTGCTAATTGCTTGCGTAAGCGAGCTTTGACCTCTTCCAAATTATCAATGCGCTTCAATCCGATGAGAGTAGGATCGAGCGATGGAGAGAATGGCTGTACCACGATTAATTCGTATGGCAACTCTTTCTCATCATCAAGATCCACACGATTGACCTTGCCGAGTTCCTTAGCAGCAAGCGCCATTGCTTTGACATCCTTGCGTGCTTTCGCCATGTTGTAGGTTTCCAATAGCATCTCGCTGACCTGCTTGCGATGGAACTCACGACTGGCAGGTGCAAGGGCTGGCAATAGCTGCTTGACCAAAGCAAGATCTGCATACGCCATGGATTGGGATATGTTGTACTTTGCACGGAACTTATCCACAAAATTACGATCACGCCCAGCGGGGTCATTGAGGAAAAAATTATACATATCGCGCAAGCGTATGAGATGCTCCACACGCTCAGGGCTGAAACGCTTTTCCAGTTCCTCCCTTGGCGTAAACATCTCTTGTCTCGCTAAATCTATGGTTTTAATCTGTGCCATTACTCATCATCCTCCATATCAAGAAGGTTTTTATTCGCATTTTCCAAGGCAAGTGGACTACCTACTTTGGCAAGCGCCATCTCTTGAGAGCGAATTTGCACTTTAGACAGAGCTTTACCCCTTCGGTACCGAAGTGATACATCAGTGACTTGCGCAGCAATATCACTACGCAAATCATCCTCGTCGACCTCAATAATGAGGGCAATGTCAGATATTTTCATGTAGATAGAAGCGAGCTTCTCTACTTGTTCCAATTGTTCTTCGGTGTATTCCATTATTCCCACTCGTCAGGGTTATACGATAGATCTATATAGGTATCCACGGCAATCTCAAACATACAGATTGCTGTGCCAGGTACAAGATAGCGACTGACCTCTTGCAGATGGATTCGACTATTAAGGTACTGCATATTTTCCTGCAATCGTGTTCGCTCCATAAGTAAACGAGAGCAGAACTGACGATGCAGATCATTGATAACTGCCAAGCAGTTTTGGCGAGCCTTCATATCGCCCTGTTTGTGGCGCATGGCAAAGAACACGGTACGCACTCGTCGAGTGTGTGGCGAGTTCTCCAGTTCGGTATAACCAGCAGCATTGTCTTGTACGAAGACAAAGTTTGGGGTTGATTGTAGGCGACCAAGTGCTTCCTCCAGCCCTTCCAATCCGCTAACTTCGACATAGACAAAGCCTTTCTCTTTGGCGAGTTTATTTTGCTCGGTGAGTGAACGAAAGAATGCTTTGGCGTTCCACTCTGTGGTTCTATTTAACATTTGGGTACTGTTTTTTTAGTTGTTCGTATTCTTCAGCTTGCGCATTTAACTCTACCAAAGCGCGGTGAGTGTCCATGGCAAGAATTTCTTTCTCCTTGGTGATATCGCCTTTGGTAAGCGCTCGAATCTGCATGTTCATTGCATTGTATAACTTCTCGAAAGTGGCACCGTCCACCTCGTCGCCGCTCACGGGCGATGGCACAAAGAAATGCGGAAAGCGCATGGCGAACATCCGCTTGACGCTGGCGAACCAAAGGAAGACATTGTATGCCTCGGTGGCAGAGAGGTGTAGCTTCTTGCCGTAGAGCATAGGGGTCATCTCATCGAGCAGGAGGAAGTTCTTGGTGTGGATATAGCCCTGATAGAGATTCTCCAGTGCAAGGTATTGCTCAAAAGGCAGTCCCTGCAGGTCGGCAGCGAATGCCTCGCAGCCTTGCACCTTCTCCAATCGGACAGGACGCTCAGGAACAGCCAAGAGCCAGTCCATCAGCGGCAGGAAGCCTGCCAATTGCTCCGAACGGATGACGCATTGCTGACCTTGCTCGGTGGACACTTGCAGACCCTCTGGCGTGAACGCCTTGGGCTGCAACTTACTCCAACGGATGATAGTGAGGGCTTTTACCTGGTCGGCTTCGTAATGACCAGAGGAAAGCAGGAAGCATGCGTAATGCAACTGCTCTTGGGTCAGTTCTGACCACGACTGAGGTACTTGTAGATTGAGTATCATATCCAAACGCCGCCTTTGTTCTTGTCATTCTTATAGGTACGATCTTCCCAGTACTTGGCTGCATCGCTCTCTGCCCACGATGGGTAGTCAGCAGGGTGCTTGCGGATGAAATCCACCATGTCTTGCATGTATCGGCGACAGTCTTCGCCTTGGATGTAAGACACTACAGCGTGCTGCACCTTGGTCATCAGGATATAGTGAGGAGCGGGGCAACGGTCGTAAACCATGCTATGCAACTTCTCCAGTACCTCATGAGAGATAGCACGAGTGGCGAAATAGTCTTCTACTTCGGCAATCTGCGTCTCATGGGCAAATAATTCCTGCAAGAGGTGCTTGGTCTTGCCCAATAGGCGAACTCCCTCAAAGCCACGGAACAGCGTAGGACGCAACTGTCCACCCTTGGAGTGAAGGAGTACCAATTCAATGGCTGCATCACGAAAGCCCTCCAGCGATTCGAGCAGCGCATTGATACGGTCACGGCTGGCAGGAGCAATGGTCTGATTGCTCACAATGCCAAAGCCGTTGTCGGTGAGTACCACATCCAATGACGGAATAGCACGGCGATAGGCATCGTTGGCGATAGCTGTGCGAGCAAAATTCAACACATCCTCGCTTTTCTCAAGGGCAGCGAGTTGGTCGTAGGTGGCAATTTGCTTCTCAAACCATGCTTCAGCAATAGCGATGAAGCTGTGGATCTTGGTGTAGAGGTCTTGCTCTCCCTCTACTGGAGAGATGACATTGGGAGTAAATTGCACCAGTGTCGTGTTGTCTGTTAGGAATTTCATGGGTTATTCCTCCTTGATTTGTTTACCATTATCTTGAGTAGGCTTAACATCTTTGTGTTCGTCCAGCGTGGTGAGTTGCATTATCTGGCATTTAGGCTCAACGCTATCCCATTTGTTGATGGCACAAATGATGCGATGTGGACGAAGCAATAGGTCGTGCGTTGGCTTATTAAGCAACTGCGCAATAGTATATAATTCACGCTTGTCACTTCCTGAATTGTTGCTTTGAGATTTGCCTGGTACTGAGCCTACGAGGTTCGAGTGAACACCCATAGTAAAGCACACCATGTTGATAGCCTCTTGAATATCTGTTTCCCAATCGCCACCCTCTTTGCTTTGCTCAAGGTTGGTGATTTGGATGTGCGGAATAGCTTTGCCTGTGCCTGGATCTATATACGAACCGCTGAAGACTGCCCGACCAGCATTCTCTGCGCCAGTAAGGAAATCAATGATATTATCTTTGGTCTTCCTTACAAATTCTGCTTGTTCTTTTTCATCGGTGATACCAGCTAACTCAAATTGTTCATCCCAAAAATGCGACGAGATGGTGATGATATATTTGAGAGGGGCAGAGTTTTTGAGTTTGCTATATTTCGCAAGCGCAATCAGCTGCTTGATGTCATACCATTTTCCTTTGAATAGTGAAGCGTAATACGGAATAGGATAGTAGGTACTATCGGGAGTAGGAATACGCGTAACCATAGCAAACTGATTTATGCCTTTTTTATTTTTCGCATTCATATACTCTTCCAACTCACCAAGAGGGTCATCCTGATCAAGAAGTATATATTTGTGTATCTTTTCAGGCTCCGTAGTATCACGCCAATTCGCGTAGAATACATATCTACGGGATTCTCCTTGAGGAGAGAATCGGCAATACATCGCTTCCTTGCGGCTGATAGCTGCAATCTTGTCGCCACCCTTGTTGAGGGTAAAGACCGTCACGGCGAACTGCCAGAACTTCATATCGGTACATACGCCAAGATAATAGCTGGAGAGGTCGTTGCGATTACAGAATTTGCGAACTTCATTTGCAATATCAGGAGAAGTACCTTCAGGAATGAGGTATTCTAAGCCTGCAGCATAGCAGTTCTTGATATTGTGCTGCTGGCAGGTGTTGATTGTTTCATCCGATTCGATTTTATCTAAAATCTCATACGGCATGTTGTTATCTGCACCCCATGGCATATATTTCAGTCCGTTTTTAAGCTTATTCGGATCGATTCGTTGGGATGCACTCTCTTCTTTCCAAATTTGCCCAGAAGCGGGAACAAACGCGGCAAGAATATTGTCTTGCTCGGTGATGATGGAGTCTACGGAAAAAATTTCTGTTTTCATACTATCAATGGTTGTAACTAATTACGCTGCAAAGGTACACATACACGCGCGAGATAAAAAAGGACATACTAAAAGCGGGGGCTTATCGCCACCCGCTCGCTAACACTCGGCTCTCCTCGAGGCGCTGCGCCTCTTGCCGCTTGAGCTCGCTATCAAGCTGCTTGTATAGCCATGCCGCACGACCATTGAAGAAATCGCTCTCTATCTCTTGGCTCTCTCTGAACTCTCGCATACTGCAAGCATACACCTTGCGCTCTACAGGCTGAGCCGCTGGGCGGCTCTCTGCCTCTGCGAACATTGCAAACAAATCTAATTGCATAACCTTATATATATTATTATTCTGCTTTTCTTGGCTTCACACTATCCCAACGAGAGAGAGACTCCCACAAATGGCGCATATCTATATACGCATTAGTACTACAACGCAAACCACCTTGCTCTATTTCATCCATAGCTTCGCCAATGTGATACATCAAATCAGCTAAATATCTTTCACTTTTTACTCGCATTGCTGTTGAACCCATGTCAAAATTGATAATCTCTTTCATAACTGTAAATGTTTAATTGTTGTTGTGGATAATTAATTTTTGAATTTATACTGCTTTACCAAGGTAGCGAGTGCAGCTTGCAAGATTTTTACGAAAAATACTACCTATTGGGTTGGAGATTTTTCTTTTGTAAAACGCTGCATGACCTTGCAAGGCGAACGCGCGAGCGTCTTACCTTTGCAGTACTAAAGGCGAAAATTATACACAACGGCAATCATTTGCAGCCGAAAGAGAATCACGACATGGGCGAACGCAGTGAGGGGAAAGCAAAAGAGAAAAAGCCCACATGCCCCGCATGTATCGAGCAGACTGGAGCAGACGGATCCGCCATCGGTTCCGCTCTGGGAAGGACAGCAGTCGCCTGCCTGCGAGACAAACACCCCCGTTTTGTCAAGTCCACTTTGCAAAACACACAAAAATGCGAAAAAAATGAATTTTATTGCTCAAAAATTTGCATACAAGTAGAAATTTTACTACCTTTGCAGTGGATTTAAGAAACAACAATTATGAACTACAACGAATTAAAGAAAAAGCTAACGAAAGCAGGATGCTACCTCGCTGAACAGAGAAGCAATCACGAATGGTGGTACAGTCCACGAACGAAACAACACTTTCCAATTCAAAGACATCAAACTGATGACATCGGAAAGAATTTGATTTCAAAAATCAGAAAGCAATCAGGGGTTAAGTTATAACCCCGATTGCTCCCCCAAATAAATTGAACCTTAAAAACAATGACGAAAATGAAACAGATTACAGTAATTATGAGACGCGAGGACAATGGAATGTTCTTAGCAGACGCGCAACACAACTATAATGTTGGATTGTATGGGTATGGTAAAACCGTGGACGATGCGTTGGCAGATCTGCGAGTGATTTGTGAAGAAGCTCGTGATTTTTGCCCTGAAGTACCAGAAGTATCAGAATTGGAGTTTGTTGTAGAGTATGAGGTGGCAAGTTTTCTTCAAGAATATGCAGGTATATTCTCTTTAGCAGGACTTGCGAGAATTACAGGAATACACCAAAAACAACTTGGACACTACCTGAATGGCAACAAACGCCCCCGTCCCGAAACTACACGCAAAATGGAACAAGCTCTTGTGCAATTTAGAGCGCGATTGGACAAAGTGCAATTTGCAACTACATAAGGCTCACTTGTTGTAGATCGCAACAGTTCTTAAATCCACGAGCCGCAGGTTGAGCCGCCTGCGGCTCTTTTTATGCATATACACAAACAAGGCACGCTCTATCAGCGTGCCTTGTTGAATAGAATATGCAATATTATTGAACTGGTGAGAGGTCTATCGTAACATGCCATTTTCCATTATCTTCAGTATCAAATGTACAATCAATTTTCGAATCTCCCAAAGGAGTAGAAACTATAGTACATGGCAGTTTATTATCATTGGAAGCGATATGCTTGAGTAATTCTGATATATAATCTCTCAACCCGTTATTCGTCATGGGAGATGGTACCATAGGTGGAAATAATGGAGCTTTCATGCTTGACCTCCTTTCTTTACGGAATAAGTGATGAGATTGTCGCCAAGACGGAAGAAGTACTGAATACCATCTTCGGTGGGCTGAAACGAAAAATCTTTGCCCTTGGTACGCAATGCGTTGGCAATAGAGAAGAACATCTTCACGATGTCGGAGCGATGACAATGGCGTCGCTGATTTTGATTTGTTGTCATACGATATTATTTTGACATAAAAAATACCGAATACTACCCGTTGTCAAAACCATATCGTGTGGGTTTGCTAAGCCATTACAGCCGTCGCACGGGGTATTCGGTATATACCTATTATTACTCACCAGCCGATAAAAAAGGCTGCCGATTTAGGCAGCGAATTTCTGACTGCCACACAATATTTTAGTTTTGACGATGCAAAGGTAATACATTTTTTTGGATTGACCAAATAAAAGGCAAACTTTTTGCAGAAAAAGGGGGTTTTTGTTTTCAAAAGTGCAACCTTACCATAGTGAAGTGCAACTTTACTGTGGTAATAATAGAGCAACTTTAGCATTGCTAACTGATTGATACCACCGACTTTTAGGGCATAAAAATCGGCAAAAAAAGTAGCAAAATACAGAAATTTCCATAGATTGAAATTTATTTTGCCTGAAAATAAGAGGGTTACAGGGAGAAAAAACGAATTTTTCTCCTTGTTTCACGAAGTTGACCCCCCGCGCTGCCTGCAATCGCTTGCCGCTTTGAGGCGTTTCTTTGAGCGGAATATGCAGCACACACACGGAGCGAGGGCATTGGTCTCCTATGGTATAGAGGGCGGACGAATAGAGGTAGGGTCTCCTATAGATTAGACACCCCATTAGACAACCCATTAGACACCCCATTAGGCAACCGATTAGGCAACCCGCAGGGCGGGCGGTAACGAGCCGATAGGCGAGGACGGCGGTAGTGAGCCGATAGTGAGCCTATGGCGAACTGATGGCGAGGACGGCGGTAGTGAGCTGCTTGTGGTTTGCTCGTAACATTTATGAGGAGAGCAACCCACACGAGCAGAGAACAGGGGTAGGATAAATGTACCCGAAATTAGGTTTTTGGGTACATGAATAGCCGTGAATGTGTACATAGCTGTGAATGTGTACACAAACAAAAAGCGAGGGCATCTCTCGACGACCTCGCCCGGTACACAATGAATTAAGAAAATGAAGACAACTGCACGGTAATGAAGCAACCGCGGGCTATTGGGAAAAGTGCGCAATCTTAAAGTTGTACTTTAAATTTGCGAAGATTTGAGGACGATGTTCGGGAAGTTTACTTCCTGATCATCATGAGTTGGGTTCGGGTGGATGGGAGTCATTCTCTGTCTCGATAGTGACCTTGCCGATGCTGGTCTTCATGTGCTGAAGATTGCGAGCCTCACGCAAGGTAGGAGGGATTTGCGACATAACCAATGGCACGCACAAGAGGCAGCCATACTGGAAGACTGACGGATGGATCTCGCCGATAGGTGGAACACAGAATCCAGCCACGCCCAAGCCAATCATGGCCAGCGTGCTGATGACGAAGACAAGCAGGTGAATAGGAAAGTCCTTCCAACTGATTTGTTTGAGGCGTTGTAACATATTACTTAGTATCTGAGGGGTTAGACAATCCAGTGATAATACCGATGAACTCATCGCCGATAGCATTAGCCATGAACTCCTTGAGATTCATACACGAAGCATACCACTTAATGGAGAACCATTTGCGTGGCTTGCGTATCTTGCGGTCTTTGCCGCCTTGGGTAAACTCACCAATGTCGCCAGGATTACCGATGGCTTTTTCACGACCTACTCCGAGATCTTGAAAGATACCATACTCGGGAAAGGTGTAGTGCATAGTGAGCTCCATGTACTTTTCATCATGGCGAACAGGGAACAGGCGCAAGCTATCGAGCAAGTGCGG
>JAZQSZ010000209.1:0-2219 GCA_045630365.1 Paludibacteraceae bacterium
TTGTGCCGCCAAACATACTTCTGCTCCATCAGCAGCGCTCGCAGTCTTGGTGCTTGGTTTGTTGCGGCGGTGAACATCGCTCATTTGTAGGATGCCTACAAATTTCTCAGACTGACTATTGAGCACAGATGTCCAATCCAAATATACGTCATAACCTTTGTCGATGAGTACCGCGGTCATATCCACAGAGTCAGGGCGATTGATAAATGCAGTCAACCCTGCACCAATGGCGATATCCACACCACTTTCGGTGAATTGCTTAGCGATGGTATAACTATCTTTGCGAGAAGTTACCCCTGCGTAGAATGCTCCTGGTGTCGCTTCTGTGAGAGTGGTGTTAACCACAATACCCGTCTTTTTACCCATCTTTTGGGCTTTTTTGAGAATACTAGTCAGTTGCAAACTATCTGGACCTACGCCAAGGAAACCATTGCATGTGCGTGTTCCTGTGGCAAGTGCGGTACCTCCGGCAGGCGAGTCAGTCACATAGTTGTTAGCAGAGCAAGTCTCGTTAAGTCCAATCACAGGTGCCATCTCAAAGCCTGTTTGTTCATCGACTGTTAATAGCAAGGATGATACGGCACCAAAACCCATACCATCACCAATGAGATAAATAACATTAGCAGGCTTGTCGCATGTGGATGTGCAACTGCTCAGTAGCATGGCTAGTGCCATTGTGGTTAGGAGAATCTTTTTCATGAAATTGTGTGTTTGTAGTATTACTTTTCTACTTCGCCTTTCCAGGAGTTGAAGCCCGTGTTGAGTTCTACGACTTGGTAGCCGTGTTGGGCGAGTTGCATGGCGGCATTTTTGCTTCTTCTGCCTGAACGGCAGTAGAGAGCGATGGTCTTGTCTTTAGGAAGCAATTTCTCCGCTTTCTGCATAAAGTCGGCTTGTGTCACATCAATAAGCAACGCACCAGGGATATGCCCTTGTGCATATTCGTTGGTAGTTCTCACATCCAGCCGCACAACGGTGGTATCTTCAATGACCTTTGCAAAAGTCTCCGCATCCACCGAGCGGAAGTCTGCTGCTTTGCAACCTAAAAAACTCATAAGGCAGAGTAGGAGAGAGAAGGGTTTCATAATGATATATAATTGATTAACGTAGCAGGATATATGCTAATGAAGCAGCACTAATGATTATCCAAAGCAAAATGCCTTGTAGCAATGGGCGGATGCCAACGGATTTGATGACATCTACGGAGAGGGAAGCTCCAATGAAGAACATCGTGATGATAAGTCCCTTACGTGCAATGCCCGCGATGAACTTACCCACCTCAGGATAATCCACCAAAAGGTAGGTATTGATGAGCATTGCCACAATAAAGAACAAGATAAACCATGGAATACTGATTTTCTTGCCTTCACTGCGGAAGATGACCGATGTGACTAATGCTAGTGGGATAATCCACAACGCACGGGTGAGTTTGATGGTCGACGCCACTTGCAAGGCTTCTTCGCCATAAGCGGCACCTGCGCCGACTACGGAACTCGTGTCATGGATTGCAATAGCAGCCCATGTGCCAAAGTCTTGTTGGCTCAAATCCAACCAATGACCCAAAATAGGAAAGAGGAACAGACCAATGGCGTTGAGGATAAATACCGTAGCCAATGCCATAGACATATCGGTATCTTTGGCTTTGATGATAGGTCCTACGGCAGCAATGGCACTACCGCCACAAATGGCTGTGCCCGAACTGATGAGGTAGGATGTGTTTCGGTTGAGTTTTAGTATCTTACAGCCAATAAACATACCAATGAGCAAAGTGCCAACGACGGATATAATCGTAAAGAGCATACCCTCCTTACCCGATGCCAGCGAAGCTTGGAGATTCATGCCAAAGCCCAAACCGATGACGGAGTATTGGAGGAGTTTCTTAGATACATTCTTATTAAAAGTAGGATAGGCTTGTCCGCAAAGCAGCGCAAACACTAACCCGATGAAAAGCACTACAGGTGGTGTAACCCACGCAGCGAGAAAACGGAGTGCAGGGATATAATCGCAGAGCAAGCAAAGTGTTAGCACGGATAATAGTGCAATGTAAATATGTCGGTTGTATTTGCGTAGCATGGGGATATTATTTGTTACTATCAGCTATGAGTTGTTTGAGTTGCTCGATGTCTGGTAAAGCATTGCGTAAACGGTCGGGCATGTCAGCACCTGTTTTGTAAGTGGCTACGCCCATTGGTTTGTTGTAATCTTGAATAACATATTCT
>JAZQSZ010000210.1:0-4645 GCA_045630365.1 Paludibacteraceae bacterium
GCACGCTATCTATGTACAACAATTGCATGCGCACGATGGAGAGTAATTAATTCATCCTAGCATAAACAAAAAGAACCGAATCACTTCGGTTCTTTTTTTATCCTTGCCTTTAAACTATAAACCTTAAACCAACATCCTAGGCACATTACATCCTACAAAGTTACCTATAACCGTCAGCAGATAGCACCACAACACTTGTGGTTGCTCTAGGATATAGTCCGCAGCAGTCAGGTAGTAGAACGCATCTGCGATACAGTGAGGAAAACCGCAATGAATGAACAACGGCACAGCAAACAACAATGGTACCCAATGTCCAAACTCCTTGCCTTTCTTAGCAAAAGCCACAGCGCTAGTCATCAATATACCGCAACCTATGCCCAACACGCCACATGCCAACGGACCAGTAGTCAAACGGGACTCTAACACTCCGCATGCTGCCTCATGTACAGGCAGTTTGGTAAACAGACTCATCAGTGCAACCAATAAGCAGCCGATAATGTTTCCTGGCAATATAATCGCCACCAATTGCTTGATATCGCTCCAATTTTGGCAGAAGCCCGACACACCCGTATAGAGTTTAGCCCCGTAGGACACCACCGTTGCTAGTCCAAAGATAAATAGGAACATTCCTAGTGTCTTATCCACCAGGAATCCCCAACCTGCAATACCAATACAGATACCGGCGAAGATCGCCTTCAAAAATGTCTTATACACGATTATTTGCTGAGCAATTGACGTACAACCATATTGATAGTCTTTCCTTCTGCTTTGCCCGCCAATTGCTTGGTAGCCACGCCCATCACTTTACCCATGTCTTGTGGACCAGCAGCACCCACTTGAGCAATAATCTCAGCCAATACTACTTTCAATTCATCCTCAGACATCATAGCTGGCAAATAACGCTCAATCACAGCACATTGCGCCATCTCGTCCTCTGCCAACTCTGGGCGGTTAGCTGCACGAAACATCTCCGCAGCCTCTTTGCGTTGTTTTACCATCTTTTGCAAGATCTGCAATGCACGCTCATCAGGCAACTCGCCCTCTGCGCCTTTGGCAGTCTTAGCCTCTAGAAACTCTTTCTTAATACCACGCAACGCATCCAACGCTACTTTATCCTTCGCAAGCATCGCTTGCTTGATGTCTTCACTAATTTGATCAAAAAGATTCATATATCCTTACCTTTAAACTATAAACTTTCAACATTCAACTTTCGACTACAAGAAAATCACCTGCACCAACACATAGATTGGCAACAATATGATCAAGGAGAAGGTCAACATATACCCAAAGAAACTAGGCATCTGCACCCCATTCTCTTCAGCTATGGCTTTCACCATGAAGTTAGGACCATTACCGATATAGGTCATCGCACCAAAGAACACTGCACCAATACATATCGCTTGGAGCAATATCTCAGGTATACCCGCCACTATATTACCGCCAAACCCAGCCATTTGTTCTGGTGTCAATCCCGTTGCTACACTATGAAACGCAACCGCTGTAGGTGTATTATCCAAGAAACTGGACAAGGCACCCGTCATATAATAGAATTGTCCCACACTATTCAAACCCAACGAAGCAGCATGGTCATTCAGATACGCCAATGCTGGAGTCATTGTCACAAATATACCTAGGAACAATACTGCCACCTCCACGATAGGTCCCCATGAGAATTTGTTCATATCATAGCGTACCTCTTGCTTGGTTGTATAGAGCGACATTGCTGTTAGCGACAATAGCACGATCTCGCGTAAATATTTCAACCACATTGGCGCATTCTCCTCTGCCATTTGAGGTAACATGCCAGAGTTGATAAATGCAACAGCAAACACGACACCTAATAGATACACGAAATTAGTCTTTCCCTTTAAGCATAAAGGAGTATGTTCGCGATGGTCAGCAGACAAAGCGGTCCAATGCTCTCTCTTATAATACCACGTATCAGCCACAAAATACACAAGCAACAATATAATGCCTGTAAACAACCATTGTGGCAACATTGATGCAAACCATGTAAACGATGCTCCACGTAAGAAAAGCATAAACAATGGAGGATCGCCTAGCGGTGTCAACAATCCGCCACAGTTAGCTACCAATGCGATAAAGAATAATACCGTATGTACTTTGTATTTGCGTTGTTGATTGGTCATCAGTAGCGGACGAATCAACAACATCGCAGCACCCGTTGTTCCCATAACACTCGCAAACAACCATCCTACCGCTAGGAATGTCGTATTCACCCATGGTTTAGCCTTGATATCGCCCGACAGATGAATACCACCCGTGATGACATACAAGGCCAACAATAGCACGATAAAAGGTATGTAATCACCAAAGAATTGATGCTCCAACTCATGACACATACCTCCCATTATCAAGAATACGGCAGTAGGTATTGCCAACATAAGAGCTATCGCTAATTTGTGCCTATTACTCTCCCACCACTCGTTTACCACCAATGGCGCCACAGCAATGGTCAACAGCATCAATCCAAAAGGGATCATGCTCCATGCACTATGTACTAACTGTTCCATAATTATCTAGTTAATAGTTAGTAGTTAATAATTAATATCTTATCGTGGTGAGGACTAATTTATCCTTGTTTTCCCAAAATTATGTCACCTTCTTCAAGATATTAACTATTAATTATCAATTGTTAATTAATCCAGTTTCAGTACCGCCAAGAATGCCTTTTGTGGCACCTCTACGTTACCAATTTGCTTCATGCGTTTCTTACCTTTCTTCTGTTTCTCCAAGAGTTTACGCTTACGACTCACGTCACCACCGTAACACTTAGCCAACACATCCTTACGGACTTGTTTCACCGTCTCACGGGCGATAATCTTAGCGCCAATAGCCGCCTGAATAGCAATATCAAACTGTTGACGTGGCAACAATTCCTTCAATTTCTCGCACATTCTGCGACCAAAACTCTCCGCATTATCTCTGTGCGTCAAAGTACTCAAGGCATCCACTTGCTCACCATTCAAGAGAATATCCAACTTCACCAAGTTGCTTGGTCGGAAACCATTGTGGTGCCAATCAAAGGATGCATAACCCTTAGAAATAGATTTCAACTTATCATAGAAGTCGATCACTATCTCGCCCAATGGCATATCGTACAAGATCTCCATACGATCGCCTGAGATATACTCTTGTTTCACCAATTCACCACGTTTACCCAAGCACAAGGTCATGATTGGACCAATGAAATTGCTCGTTGTAATCACGCTCGCGCGAATATATGGTTCTTCGATGCGGTCAATCACAGTAATATCTGGCATACCCGCAGGGTTGTGCACCTCTACCTTCTCACCATCCTTGGTATAGACATTATAACTTACGTTAGGCACGGTGGTTATCACATCCATATCAAACTCACGATCCAAACGCTCTTGCACAATCTCCATATGCAATAGTCCCAAGAATCCGCAGCGGAAACCAAAGCCCAGGGCCACTGATGACTCAGGGGAGAAAGTCAAAGCAGCATCATTCAACTGGAGTTTCTCCAATGATGCACGCAGATCCTCGTAATCCTCAGCCTCAATAGGATATACACCTGCAAAGACCATCGACTTCGCCTCCTCAAATCCCGCAATTGCTTCCGAGCAAGGACGAGCCACGTGGGTAATAGTATCACCCACTTTCACCTCAGTGGAGGTCTTAATACCCGAAATGATATATCCTACATTTCCTGCCGAAATCTCTTTCGTAGGTTGCATACTCAACTTCAACACACCTATCTCATCCGCATCATACTCCTTACCGGTATTGAAGAAACGCACACGATCATTCGCTTTCATCGTTCCATTCACCACCTTAAAGTAGGCGATGATACCACGGAATGGGTTGAACACCGAGTCGAACACCAAGCATTGCAATGGTGCCTCAGGGTCTCCCTCTGGAGGAGCGATACGATCAATAATAGCATCCAATATCTCTGGCACACCATCACCTGTCTTAGCCGAACAACGCAGGATCTCCTCACGCTTACAACCCAATAGGTCGATAATCTCATCCTCCACTTTCTCTGGCATAGCAGAATCCATATCACACTTGTTCATCACAGGGATAATCTCCAAGTCGTGCTCAAGTGCCATATAGAGGTTAGAGATAGTCTGCGCTTGCACACCTTGCGATGCATCCACGATCAACAGTGCTCCCTCGCAGGCAGCAATACTACGGCTCACCTCGTAGGAGAAGTCCACGTGTCCCGGAGTGTCAATCAAGTTAAGGGTATAGCCCTTGTAGTTCATCTGAATAGCGTGTGACTTGATGGTAATACCACGCTCTTTCTCCAGGTCCATATCATCCAAGACCTGATTTTCCATCAAGCGTTTGTCCACGGTAGCGGTGTATTCAATCAATCGATCCGCCAAGGTGGATTTACCATGATCAATGTGTGCAATAATACAAAAGTTTCGTATATTTTTCATATCTCAATTATTATCTTTTTTGACGACTTATTTTTGTATAAAAATAGCCCCATATTTGCCCAAATTATAATCGGCTGCAAAGGTAGTAAAAAAAATGTATATGTGCAAGAAAAATACGTTTTTATTGCCATAGGCTACATTTTTTTCTAAAGCTTCGAGGAAAAGGTGCCCTCGAAGGTAGTAAAAAATTTGCATATATGCAAAAAAAA
>JAZQSZ010000211.1:0-2186 GCA_045630365.1 Paludibacteraceae bacterium
AGGGTGACCGCTGTCTCCGCTCTCCCCAAAAATCAGCAGATTTTCGGGGACCCCAAGGGGTAGGACGCTACGCTGAGAGACCGGGCTAAAGCCCTGAGAGACCGCCCTGCGGGCTGAGAGACTCATCGATCCCTCAGTGAGCGAAGCGAACGGTCTCTCAGTGAACGAAGCGAACGGTCTAACAGTGAAACGGTCCAACAGCAACAAAGTTGCGGTCTATAAGTGAGTAAAACGAACTTAATATATGGCAAAAAAGAAATACAAAATCAATCCTGAGACACTTGCCATGGAGCAAGTGGAACATGGTTTTCGTTATTGGGTACGACAAACCGGTATATACATCCTAGCAGGAATAGTGATAGGAATACTCTTCCTATACCTCTTCTTGACTTTCTTCCCTTCCCCTCGTGAGAAACAACTCCTGCGAGAACGAGCTAGTCTAGAATCCCAACTTGAGGTACTCAACAGCCAAGTGGACCAAATGCAAGTGGTGATGACCGACCTTCAACAGCGAGACGACAACCTCTACCGCGTGCTCTTTGGTGCAGAACCGATACCTCTCAGTGTGCGACAAGGTGCCCAACGCAAAATAGACTACTACGAGCAATTGGCACAAATGACCAACAGCGAACTGGCTGCCGACCTAGCCCTCAAAGTCGATCTGCTAGAGAAGGAGATTTATGTGCAAGCCAAATCCTACGACGAGGTGGCGCAAATGGCCAAAGAACAAGAGATACGCATGGAGAATATTCCTGCTATTCAGCCTGTTATGAACAAAGACCTCAAACGCGTAGCACCTGGTTATGGTATGCGTATCGACCCTGTATATCATGTGCGTAAGTTCCACCAAGGAATGGACTTTACCGCCCCTACGGGCACCGAAGTGTTTGCTACAGGTAATGCCAAAGTGGAATTTGCAGGTTGGAAACAAGGTTATGGCAATACCGTTATTCTCGACCACGGTTATGGCTACAAGACCCTCTATGCACACCTTTATAAGACGCTCGTGCGCAAGGGACAAAAAGTACGTCGCTCCGATATCATCGCACTCGTAGGTAACACCGGTAAATCAACCGGACCACACTTGCACTACGAAGTACGACTCAATAACAAACCCGTAGATCCTCGTAACTACTATTTCTATGACCTCTCTCCTGAGGAGTACGACCAAATGATTCAACTATCCAATAACTTCGGACAAATGTTGGATTAAAGCAAGCAAGCTTGCGTAGATGGCACCTTTGGTGCGTAGATGGCTAACGCGTAATATACGTGAAACCATATACGTGAGCGAAGCGAACCAAAAACATGAAGCAATACATTGTGGGCATATGCATCCTGTGGACTGTAGCATCTTATGCGCTACCTCCTCATCATGCACCCTACTTGGATTCTGTGCTGCTGCAAGTGAGCAATCAGGACACCTTCTATCTGGCACAAATGCAGACCATATATGTCTTTCCAGATATGAAGTTCGAAAACAAAAAACAAGAACGCTTCTACTGGAAAACCGTACGAGATGTCAAAAAGACCCTACCCATCGCGAAAATCCTAACCCTAGAAATGGCATACGCCGATGAACAATTGGCTCAGATTCCCGACAAAAAAGACCGTAAGCGTTGGTGGAAACAACACGAGAAATATCTCTTTAAGAAATACGAACAACAGTTTCGCCGCATGACCGCCTCACAAGGACAAATGCTCATGAAACTCATGGACCGCGAAAGCGATCGTACGAGTTACGAACTCATAGCACACTATCGAGGCAAGGCAAGTGCTAATTTCTGGCAATTCATCGCCAAACTTTTCAAAAACGACCTCAAAGAAGAATACGATGCGGATGACAAAGATCGCATCGTAGAACGCGTGATATACCTTGTTGAGACGGGGCAGCTTTAAACGAGTAGTTCGTTGATAGTTTGCTTGGCGCGATCGCCTACAACAATGAGCCGGTAAACGATGAAATTGCGCATGTGGTGCGCTAGCTCGAATGGCTGAGCTTGGGTGTGAGATGATAGTCTGAAAAATCTGTACAACTGCTGTATATAACCATTGGTAACGATTTGGTTATTAGGCATATCTAATCCCGCTTCTTTGAGCGAATCAACTGAGAGTTGACTCTTAATCACTCGTTTGAACATGTGGTATGCTTGGCATAGCGCATACTTGTCACTATCGCACAATGG
>JAZQSZ010000212.1:0-10375 GCA_045630365.1 Paludibacteraceae bacterium
TTTTGGTGGTTTCAAATATTTGTTGTACCTTTGCAGTCGCTTTTGAGCAATGGCGGGATAGCTCAGCTGGTTAGAGCGCATGATTCATAATCATGAGGTCCCCAGTTCAATCCTGGGTCCCGCTACAAAAAAGGATGACCAATCGGTCATCCTTTTTTCATATCTATTACTTATTGGTTTTGATCCACTCTAAGTAGTCAGCCAATGTGAAGTGTTGGCTAAGGATTTCGAAGTTGGTTTGGGTAATGCTAATGACTTGGGCGTTATTAGCGATTAGTTTCTGACTGATTTCCGCATTTTTGGTCAGGAGGTTGTGGTACCACTCTGCTTCGTCCAATTTCTCAAATCCAGACACGATGACCGCACTTTGGTCCTTGGCGAAAAGGAATTCTTGTTTGAGATCGAAGTCCTTGATCATGAATTGCGAGAAGTTGAAGAGCGCAATATCGTAGAGGAGTTGGTTGAGTTGTTGTTCATCCTGATTGATCACCAAGAGCAACATCGCAGGGGTGTTGCGTGTAGGATCGAAGGTCACTTCTACACTATCTGTGATCTCTATACCAGGCTCAGCATTGCGTTTCGCTTGTAGCGAAGAGAGGTCTCCTACTTGGCTCTCCGCACCTTGTCCCATGAGGGCAAGCATGTCCTTGGCCATAGAAGCCAATTCGCTATCAGGATAGCGAGTAACCATGTCTTGCAACTGGATGACGAAAGCATCTTGTCCATCGGTCTTAGCCACGGCAATAGCATTGAGGAACAAGAATCGAGGCATGAGCGGAGAAAGCGGATAATTGGTTTCCGCATAGGTCTTGTTCTCCTTGACAAGCGCAAACTGATTTTGGGTGTAGGCCGTATAGGTCTGTTCGTAGAGCGAGTCTTGTTCTACGGACATACGACGGAGCTTGTTGAAATAATCAGGTTGGCTCACGATAGATGCCTCATTGCTGCCTGGGAAGAGACGGATAATATCTTGGCGATACTGTTCCGCAGCCAACATATCGTTGGTCTTGAGTGCGGTGAGGTATTGCATATAGTAGAGATCTACCAAGAGTTCGTGGTTAGGGAATCGCTTGCAGAACTCACGGAATGTCTCGTCGCTAAGCGCTTGGTCACCCACACGGTCGCGGTAGATATATACCATATTATAGAGTGCTGCCGCAATCAGTTCGTTGGACTGAATAATATCGGCTTCGGTCTTAGGAATCTGCTGGAGGTAGTATTCTGGTTTGTGCTCGTCGGTCTCCATAGTTGGTTGTTCGCCTCCCTCTGCTGCAAGAGAATCGGTAGGTAACTCCTCATCCGTTGTGTCGTCACCATATGCCGAACTACTCATGGCTTTGCTTAGGCGTCGCCAGTCGTCTTCTAGTGGGCGGTTGCCCCATTGGGTGCGGAAAGTCTGTTGACCAGAGCGTAGGAGTTGTGGGTTATAGAAATACCAGTCTCTGCTTTGTGCACCGCCACCGAGCATATTAGAGGTGTTGACACTGCGAGGTCCCACGCCGTTGGCAGCATCGCGTGCGGCTTGTTCCTCTTTCTCTTTGGCCAGTTCTTCGGCACGAATAAGGCGTGCGATGATAGAGTCCACGACTACTCGTTGCTCTGCCTCGGAGAGTTTGGATAGGGCTTGCAAGGAGTCTTGCAATTGTACCACAGAATACTCTACTACCAACTCGTCAAGGGTTTCAGAGCGTCGTTGGATACGGGCATATTGCTCGCTATCGGCAGAGAGGATTTGGGTAGCCTCTTTGTAGCAAGGACTGGCTTTGATATAGTCTCGTTGTTCGTAGTAGATATCTCCGGCAAGCACGAGGATATGGGCTTTGTCTAGTCCGTTTTGTGTGCTACCTTCAATAGCCTTGGTATAATATTCGAGTGCTTTGGTGGTGTCTTTTTGTGCGAGATAGACACTACCGATAGTGCCATAAATCTGGTCAAGCAGGTCTTTGTTCTTGTCCAGTTTGGCCATTTTGCTGAGTAGTTTGATGGCATCTTTGGGCGAGTCGTTGAGTTCTGCTATACGCAAGCGCGCATTGAAGTCCATCTCGTTGGATGGTTGTAGTTTGATGACTTTTTCGTATGCGCTTTTGGCTTGTTTGCGATCGCCTTGGAGTTGGTATAGTTGTCCTAGAACAAATTGAAAACGAGGGCGATACATGTTTCTCTTCTCTTCGGGCAGAGCGAGTTTGACAAATGGTATGGCCTCTTTGTATTGTTTGGTTTTGAGTTTGATATCCGCACTCACCGCTGCGTATAGGGGTGCGTGTTTGCGACTGAGGTTATCCACTTGCACTTTGTTGAGCACATCTTCTGCCTCATAGAGCCATCCCATCTCAGCGTATGCTCTAGCGGTCCATAGTTGGCATTGTGCCACGATATCTGCATCCATGGCATAGTGGCGAATGATATAGTTGAAGGTACTGATGCTGCCGAGGAATTCGCCTTTGTGGAATTCGGCTTTGGCTAGCATCATCCATGCGTTGTCCATTTGGTTGTTGAACTCCTCTTGCTCCAACCATGCTGCGTATTTAGGGTTGTTGCGTTTTTTGTCATAATTGACTTTGGGTCTAGCTTTGATGCTATGCAGTTTGATGCACTTGCGGCATTTCTCTATGGTGAGATCCATCTGAGAGGTGGCAGCTTGTGCTGCTTCGTGGTTAGAAACAGGGTAGAGGTTGATCACCGATGAGAAATCATCTTTGTTGGCGTCTATGATGGCTTGTTCGCCCTCAAGAAATGAAATAGCACCGTTGTGATAAATATTATACTTGGTTTGCATTTGATGAAACCCACGAGATAGCGCGGTGTTCTTCTTGGTAGAACATGCAATCAAGCAACTCGCAAGTGCTAATAATATGGCATAGTTGTGTAACTTCATATCGATATATTATTTCGTTTCTAGTCCTTTGATATGGCTGGGTGCAGCGATAAACTCTTTCAAGTAGAATGGTTCGTAGTATGCTACTTGTTTGATATCCAACTGAGGCAAGTGCTCAGCGAGCGCTCCCATGTATTGCGCCTGTGGTAGAATCCCCTCCATGAAATAGGCATTGTGAGATTGGATGAGTTCTTGGCATTTGCCAGCGCCATTGCCGAAGAAGTAGATGGGTTGTTCCTTCAATTCGGTTTGAAAAGCGTGCTCATCGATTATTTTGGCCTCGATATCCCTTGTGCGTGCGCACTCGCGCGTATATAATGAAGTGTACACTTCCATGCGACGAGCATCCAACATAGGGCATAAGAGTGCATTCTGTGGAATGTGCTCAGTGACCGCGGCTGCACAGAGTATCTGCAATGTGTCCACGGGGATGAGTGGAATATTGAGTCCATAGCATAGTCCTTTGGCTAGACTTGCTCCTATACGTAGTCCGGTATAACTGCCAGGGCCTTGTGATAGCGCTACGGCGTCGATATTCCAGTGCTTGGCTCTGGCTTCGCTCATCAGTTCCTCTACGAACACAGGCAGTTCGCTAGCATGATTAGCTCCTGTGAGATTGGCTCTAATCGCTTGGGCTTCTCCGTTGATGGTGATGGCTGCCGAACAACAATTGGTGGATGTTTCTATACAGAGTATGGTCATAATGTTAGAAATTTGAATTTCCTCCTATCTCTATTGAACACGATCATGGCGATGATGACCGACAGCGAATCGCTGATTGGCCAACTCCACCATACACCCCAAATAGGTGCTATGCCGAGTGATTGGAACAACAATGGCAAACCTATGATAAGAGGAATGAGGAATAATACTTGTCTAGTTAAACTGAGGAATATCGCCTTAGGAGCCATGCCGATAGAGGTGTAGAAGTTACCAGTAATCATAGGAAAACCGATAGCAAACATCACGGCTAGCATGATGCGGGCAGGCGTGATGGACTGGGCAATGAGCAGCTCATCGTGCGTGAAGAGACGAATAAATCCTTCGGGCCATATCTCGCCAAAGAGGAATAGAAAACTCATCACGCAAGTAGCACAATAGACCGCCAACTTGAAGGCTCTAAGCATACGATCGTATTGTTGTGCCCCATAGTTGTATCCCACGATAGGTTGCATACCCTGCTGGATACCCATGACGATCATGACAAAGAAGAAGATAAACCGATTGGTCATACCAAAAGTGGCAATCTCCATATCTCCGCCATAGCGCAGCAGTTGGTTGTTGAGCACAATCACCACAAAACATGCTGCCATATGCATGAGGAAAGGAGCTGTACCTATACCTAATGCACGCATGGTAATATCGCGTCGGAGTTTCCAAATACCGCGGTGGAAGTGAATAACCTCTTTGGGGTTGAGGAATATGATCAGCTCTACAATGACAGATACCACTTGGGATAGGATAGTGGCCAAAGCAGCACCTCGTACACCCATGTCGAGTACAAAAATAAATATAGGATCCAATGCTACATTGAGCGATACGGCCAGGATAGTCGCGTACATGGAGATACGCGGATGACCTACCGAGCGCAACATACTATTTAGGCCATAGTAGATATGGGTCAGGATGTTACCCCAAAGGATGATTTCCATATACTCGCGGGCATACACGATGGTCGCATCACTCGCTCCGAAAGCATAGAGGATAGGGTCTAACCAATATAATCCCACCACCATAATAATGGCGCCCAATATGACGTTGAGAATAATCACATTGGCCAAAATATCGTTGGCAGAACGATAGTCTTTTTCGCCCAACTTAATGGCTACCAACGAACTTGCACCTACGCCCACTAATGTGCCAAAGGCCGCACAAATATCCATGAATGGTTTGGCTACCGTGAGACCGGATAATGCTAGCGCTCCTACACCATGGCCGATAAAAATCGAGTCCACCATGTTATAGAGCGACATGGCAGTCATGGCGATAATGCCTGGCATAGCATACTTGAAGAGTAGGCTGCGGATAGAGGCGGTGCCGAGTTCGGTTATCTGTTTTTGATTCATTATTGCTCTAATAAAGTGTTACAAATGGCTGCGAACATCTGTGCAGCAGGGTGTCCATCTTGCATGGCGATAGGCATACCTTCGTCTCCACCTTCGCGGATGGATTGTACGAGAGGCACCTGACCTAGCAATGGGATATTCATCTCTTGCGCCAGCTCTTTGCCACCATCTTTGCCGAAAATATAGTAGCGGTTATTGGGCAGTTCGGCAGGAGTAAACCATGCCATATTCTCCACTAATCCAAGAACAGGCACATTGATCTTCTCGTTTTGGAACATGTCCACTCCCTTGCGTGCATCCACTAGCGCTACGGGTTGAGGGGTAGTCACAACGATGGCACCTGTGAGTTGAAGATGTTGCACGAGACTCAAATGGATATCGCTTGTGCCAGGTGGCAGGTCTATGAGGAAGTAGTCTAGTTCGCCCCAATTGGCATCTAGAATGAGTTGTTTGATGGCATTGCTAGCCATACCTCCGCGCCATACTACAGCCTGTTGAGGATCCACAAAATAACCGATAGACAGCATTTTTACGCCGTATTGCTCAATGGGCTCGATGAGATTGCGTCCGTTCACAGGGGTGGAGATAGGACGGCAACCTTCGGTGTGAAACATTTTGGGTACAGATGGTCCGTGTATATCGGCATCTAGCAATCCCACTTTGTATCCCATTTTGGCTAGTGTGATGGCCAGGTTAGCTGCCACAGTGGATTTTCCCACACCGCCTTTGCCAGAGTGGATAGCGATGGCATGTTTGGCCTTGAGCGAAGTGCCTTCGTCGGACTTCACGGGGGTGTTTTGCTTGCGGAATTTCATATGTACATGTACCGCAGCATTCTCATCTACGTAGGTATGAATGGCTGTTTCGGCAGCTTTGACTACTGACTTGCGGAATGGATCATTGTCTTTCTCAAAAATAATAGAGAAGGACACTTCCATGCCCGAAATGCGGATGTCGTCTTCCAACATGCCGCTTTCTATGAGGTTTTTGCCCGTACCAGGGTAGCGGACGTGTTCGAGTGCATCAATTATTTGTTGTGGATACATAGTTTCTTCCGTATGAACGATAATCGTCTTTTTCTATTTCTATATCTGGCTCTATGAGCGAGATGATTTGAGGCAGTTTCCAAGTGATATACTTGATGGTCAACCCACGATCCAACCACTGTTTTTCGTAGTGGGTTTGCAAACATCTTGCCTCTTCTATCTTAGGACTAGCATCCGCTTCGTAGAGATTACTGGTGTTCACCACAATAGGATAGTTGTTCTCTAGGACCATCGCCTCGGTATAGGTGTATAGGAATGGGCTATCGGTCTTGAGATGAATCATACCATCTGGGCGTAACACTTGGCGATAGCGCTCCATAAAATAGGTGGAGGTCAATCGTTTGGTCACCTTCTTCATCTGTGGATCAGGGAACGTGATCCATATCTCATCTATCTCATCTTGTGCAAAAAATCGACACAGCATTTCTATGTTGGTTCGCAGAAATGCCACATTGCTTATGCCCTCTGTCTCGGCTTGCTTGGCACCTGCCCACATGCGGGCACCCTTGATGTCGATGCCGATATAGTTTTTGTCTGGATTGCGTTTGGCCAATCCCACGGTGTACTCACCACGACCGCAACCCAACTCCAAAACGATAGGATTGTCGTTCTTAAAATAGTTATCGCGCCAATGACCAGCCATGGCTAGCACGGCACTCGTTTCCACCTCCTGTGCTCCACATTGAAACACATTGTGGAAGGTCTCCATCTCCGCGAATTTCTTTAACTTATTTTTGCTCATTTCGTATGATTTTTACGCCTACTTCTTTTATTCCGATGAGTGTATCATTGCGCATACCTTGTGTGATAGATATTCGGTATTCGCCGCTATTGGTAAATAGGTAATGATCGCTATACAGTAGTGGCAGTTCGTGTACAGTCAGTCCGCCTCCTAGCCACTCGCCTCGCTCGTTGGCCATATAGCATTCGATGGTGTCGCGAGTGAGCACAAGACTATCTTGCTCGATGTCCACAAACAACCAGAGGTTTTGATATGGGTATGCATCTGTGTGACGAATGGTAATTTGCATTTGGCAGTCGACGATGCTATCTGTGATCACAGGTTGGTAGCACAGACTAGAGTCTGCTTGCCAGCCCGTGTTGGGTAGAGTCTTGAAGGCGGTATAGATGATATCACCTTGGCAACCAACGAGCAGTAGACTAGCGATTAGTATCAGAATGTTTCTTCTCATTGCCTTTGTTGTGATGATGTTTGCGATCATGTCCTCGTCCTGGACGACCTTGATTGTTTTTGTTTTTCTTCTTGTCAAAACGGGTCAAATCATCTTGTCCTACCACGTTTTGGTAATCCACCTCTACGACTGGCATAGCACTTTGTTTGCCACCCAAAGTGAGTGGTTTCTCTCCTCGGCGGTTCATATCGATGATCTCTCTTGCTCGACTAGCAGGAATAGACTCCAAGTTAGCAGGATGATGTGCATCGGTAGAGTAGGTCACCTCGCCCTTCAATGGATCGGTTGAGAAGAGATACCAGGTTGCATCTAGTGTCTCTAGATGAATATTACGCGATGGCATTTTCTTGACAGCCTCTTCGTAGGTAGGGGTTTCGTAGTTCAAACAGCATTTCAGTTTGGCACATTGTCCCGCTAGTTTTTGAGGGTTGAGCGACAAGTTCTGTATTCTGGCAGCGTTGGTACCTACTGATGTAAACTGGGTCATCCATGTTGAGCAGCACAACTCTCTACCGCAAGGACCGGTACCACCGATGCGTCCAGCCTCTTGGCGAGCACCAATCTGCTTCATCTCAATACGAATGCGGAAGGTCTCAGCGTATACCTTGATGAGCTGACGAAAATCCACACGACCTTCAGCAATATAGTAGAATATCGCTTTGGTGCCATCGCCTTGATACTCCACATCGCCAATTTTCATCTCCAGACCTAACGCTTTGGCCAATTGGCGTGACTTGATCATGGTCTCTTGCTCTTTGGCGTGTGCCTCGGCAGCACGTTGCTTATCCTCCTCGGTAGCTATACGGGTGATATTGCGAATCTCGTAGCGCTCAAGATTGATATTGCTCTTCTTGATTTGTACAGGTACTAATCGGCCCGTCAAAGTCACCTCGCCCATGTCATATCCAGGGTTGGCATCCACAATGACCACCACACCTTTCTCCAATGGTAGATGGTTGATGTTATGGTAATACCCCTTGCGGGTGTTCTTGAACTGCACCTCTACCAAGTCCGTTTCTTCGCCAGCACAAGGGATGTCACTCATCCAGTCCATCACAGGAAGCATGTGGTGCGAATTGCGCTTACACGACTTCTCTGATATCTGGCACGAACCATTATTTATCACAAAATCTTCTTTCATATATATTCTTTGTCACTAAACTCTAAACACTAAACTACTTCTTCACCATCACAATCATCTGCAAGCACAAATCAAAGAAAATGATTTTAGCATTGCCGTTCTGACCGATTTGCACTTCCGCTTTGCTCAACTCGTTCATCATCTTCTCCACATTTCCTTGGTGAATAAATGGTGCAAACTTGCTTGAGAACTGTCTCTCTGCTGCGGTTTGATAGTTCATTTCGGCGCATTGGAAATTGTAGATATAGTTCTCGCGAATCTGTTTCTGTGCATATTGCAAGAAGGCTTTCTGCTTCTCGCGTCCTTCCTTGGCATCAGCCATCGCCAGACTCCACTTGCGCAATTCCAATAGCGCGCCGTAGTCTTTCTTCTGACCCACCAACCATGCATTGCGCATCAATGCTACAAAGTCGTTGAAGAATCCCTCTTGCTCCTCGGTGACCCTCGCCAGTTTCTTAGCAACTAGATAACTACCGTTCGCTATATGCGCCAGGTCGGCAGCCATTTGGCTATCCTCTACTTCGCCTTTTGCCAATAGTGCATTCGCTATCACCTCCTCGCTCAAACGAGGTATACGCACCTCTTGTGTGCGGGATAATATGGTACTCAATAGTTGGTCTGGATGCTCGCTAACGAGTAGAAACAAGGTCTTGTGGGGTGGTTCCTCTAGTAGTTTCAACAGTTTGTTGGCACAACTAGCGTTCATCTTTTCGGGTTGCCAAATGATCATCACCTTGTATCCATCGCCAAAACTCTTGAGCGATAGTTTGCGTAGGATCTCACTGCTTTCCTTTTCATAGATCATCGCTTGCTTGGTCTCTGCGCCCATCTTGATGCCCCAGTCGTCGCTGTCAAAATAGCAACTATCCACTACCATCTCGCGCCACTTATCCACAAAATCATCACACACATCACCCGCATCGCTTTTGACTATTGGGAAAGCGAAATGCAAATCAGGGTGTTGCAGCTTCTGATACTGCAAACAAGTAGGACACACACCGCATGAATCCTCGTCTGTCCTGTTAGGACAGTTGACATATTGGGCATATGCCAAAGCCAGTCCCATCTTGCCCACACCTCTTTCGCCACTCAACAATTGAGCATGGGCAATGCGACCTTCACGAACGCTCTGACGAAGCTGGCGCTTCACCTCTTCTTGTCCTATGATTTCACGAAATAGCATACTTACACAATTTAGCCTGCAAAGGTACAACAAAAAATGCACATATACAAGTAAAGAGAGAAATTTTGTAAGAAAATAATAGATTTACAATCTATTTTCATTGATTCTATTGTACTATGCGAGTTGGCTCACGATATAGTTTTTTGTTTAAAAATACATTTTTTTTCGAAAAAATTTGCTCATGTGCATTTTTTGTAGTACCTTTGCACGCTTTTTCGTGAAAAAAGCATACCATTAATTATTAACCCGGACATGCAACTCGTGCAGTTGTAGTCCACAAATGACAAAACAAATGGCAACAAAAATTCGTTTGGCTCGTCATGGTCACAAAGACTACGCTTACTACCACATCGTAGTAGCAGACAGCCGCTCGCCACGTGATGGCAAAATTATTGAGCGTATCGGTTCTTACAACCCAAACAACAACCCTGCTAAGGTAGATCTCAAGTTTGATCGCGCTTTGTACTGGGTAAACGTTGGTGCTCAACCTACTGACACTGTTCGCAACATCCTCTCTGGTGAGGGCGTTATGCTCATGAAGCACTTGAACGGTGGCGTAGCTAAGGGTGCATTCACCGCTGAAGAGGCACAAAAACGCTTCGAGGCTTGGAAAGCTCAAAAAGATGCTAAGAATGGCAAAATCAGCCAAGCAGAGGCAGACAAGAAAGCTGCTGCTGCAAAAGCATTGCTCGCTCAAGAAGTAGAGACCAACAAAGCAAAAGCTGCTGAGGTAGCAAAGAAGCGCCAAGAGGCTGCTGATGCACTCGCTGCTGCTGCCGTAGAGGCTGCTCAAGAGGCTGCTGCCGCTGAGGCAGAGGCTGCTGCAGAGTAAAAAGCCTACCCTATCCCCTCTCCCCGAGGCATAAGGCTC
>JAZQSZ010000213.1:0-8132 GCA_045630365.1 Paludibacteraceae bacterium
AACATTTTATTAGCGCTCAATAAGCAACTTGCTAAATTCATGGTTGCATATCCTAATTACGAGCCACATATGACCGAAGTGCACCATGTTCACAAGTTGGATGCACCCAGCGGAACAGCTAAGACATTGCAAGAAGCAATATTGAAGACCAGCACTCATCCTCGCCCAGAAGGGAAGGAAGAATTTTGCAAGATCACTTCTATTCGTGAGGGAGAGGTGCCAGGTATTCACACTGTAACATGGGACAGTGATGTAGATACAATTAGCATTAGCCACTCAGCCAAAAGTCGCAAACGTTTCGCCCTTGGAGCTGTTATTGCAGCCGAATGGATGAAAGGTAAAACAGGATGGCATGAATTCTGTGAAGTGTTAGATGCAACTCTTAACAACCCTCCACAATGCTAAACAACACTACACAATTCTAAACTACACCACACAAAGATATGAAGAGTTTTCAAGATAGAATCAAAGAAGTAACCACCAAAGGTTGGATTTCCTGCGGTGTTTGGTGCGCTATCTACATAGCGTTTATCGTTTGGGTTGCATGGGGCGACTGGAAGAGTTTAGGTTGGTTGGTGCTATTGCCCATCGTGGCAGATATGTTTACCACCAAATATATCAATTGGAACTGGTGGAAGAAATACAAGCCAGATGAGGAGGCGAAAGGCAAGGAAAAGAATCCAAACGCTAACCCGCTATTGTACACGATATGCTCGTGGGTAGATGCGATTGTATTTGCGTTGATAGCGGTGTATTTTATAAATATCTATATTTTCCAAAACTACCAAATCCCTACTTCTTCATTGGAAAAGACACTGCGTGTAGGTGATTTCCTTTGTGTGGATAAGATGAGTTATGGTGCGCGTGTGCCCAATACGCCGTTGTCTATGCCATTGGTGCAACACACTATGCCTGCTCTTCTAGGTGGCGGTAAGAGTTATATTGAACGCCCACAATGGGAGTACAAGCGTCTGAAAGGTTGGGATAGAGTGGAGAAGGGAGATATCGTGGTGTTTAATTTCCCTACGGGCGACACTGTTTGCACCAAGATGCAAAACCCTGATTATTATACATTGTGCCACTACTACGGCAAACGCACGGTAGAGAATCGCAAAGATGTGTTTGGTGAGATTGTCGTTCGCCCTGTGGACAGACGTGAGAACTATGTAAAGCGTTGTGTGGGTACAGCAGGTGATACATTGCAAATCATTGACAATGTGGTGTATATTGACGGAGTAGCCGAACCAAAGCACCCATACTTGCAATACAATTATATTGTTACTACCGATGGATATGTATTGAGCAATAGTTATCTCACTAAATTGGGTATTTCGAAGGAAGACCGCGAGAGCAATGGCAATGGTGTTTATCGCTTGCCTTTGACTGCTGAGATGAAAGCCGAGTTGGCAAAGAACAGCCATGTGCTGAGCATAGAGATTGAGCCAGAAGAGCAAGGCGGTGACGTCTATCCATTGGGACATAATAGTTGGACTCGCGATAACTATGGTCCAATCTATATTCCTGCCAAGGGAGATACGGTAATGATTACTGAGGAGAATTTCTGGGTGTATAAACGCATCGCAGATGCTTATGAGTTCAAACCTATGAAAGTGGGCGAACCATATGTGTTTGAGATGGACTATTATTGGATGATGGGTGACAACCGCCATAAGTCAGCAGATAGCCGCTATTGGGGTTTTGTGCCAGAAGATCACGTAGTAGGACGTCCGATGTTTGTATGGTTGAGCATTGAGAAAGACAACGCATGGGGTAAAGGTCATATCCGTTGGAATAGAATTGGATTGGGTAATTTTGAGTAGCAGTTGAGTAAGTTTGAGTAGAGTTGAGTAGGATGGTATTGCCCACGACATATTTGGGAAGTGTGGATTGGTACAAACAATATTTGTCTAGTCCAACACAAGTGCAGCTAGAGGTGATGGAGAGTTTTCCGAAACAAACCTATCGCAATCGTTGCACTATCACTACTCCAGATGGTCCGCTAACCTTGAGCGTACCTGTGAAGCGAGCAGATAGCAAACAGTTGACTAGGGATGCGGAGATCAGTTATCAGCAGAAATGGCAACACCAACATTGGATAGCCCTTATGAGTGCATATAAACGCACACCTTACTTTGACTATTACGCGGATTTTTTTCGTTCGTTTTATGAGAAGGAGACCAAGTTTTTGGTAGATTTGAACGAGGGTTTGCATGATGTGATTGTTCGTCTGCTGACAAATAATGTGGCGATGGGCAATGGGCAATGGGCTATTGGTGAGAATAGAACATCTGATTGGCAAGGATTGGATTTAGAACCATGCTTTGGCAATGGGCAAAGTATATTAGACATGCTATTTGAATACGGTCCAGAGACCGTGATTAAGATATGATAGATTGGAGTAAACTGACATTTCACTATACAGAAACGGACTATATTGTTCGCTCGGCTTATCGTAATGGTGTATGGGAGAAACCCTATGCTACTCGCGATAAACATATGAGCATACATGTGGCGGCTACGGGTTTGCAATATGGTCAGGAGTGTTTTGAGGGGTTGAAGGCTTTTCGCGGAGTAGATGGCAAGGCACGTATCTTTCGTATGGAAGAGAATGCCAAGCGCATGCAGCGTTCGGCAGAAGGATTGCTGATGACACCGGTACCTACCGAGATATTCTGCGAGGCTATTTTGTTGGCATTGGAGAAGAATATGGATTTTCTACCACCTTACGAGACAGGAGCAACCTTGTATTTCCGCCCAGTATTGGTGGCAACAACGCCAGAGATTAGCGTAGGTCCAGGCAAGGACTGCGAGTTTATTATCATCCCTACCCCTATTGGTCCTTACTTCCCTAATGGATTCAAGGGCACACCATTCCTCGTTAACCGCAGTATAGATCGCTCGGCACCACAAGGTACGGGCCAGTGGAAAGTTGGTGGTAACTATGCCGCATCTTTCCGAGCAAGCGAGGTGGCACATGCCATGGGATATGAGTGTATGTTTACAGATGCTAAGACACATAAGTATATTGATGAGTGTACGGCATCGAACTTTATTGGTATAAAGCGAGAAGGCGAAGGGTTGGAGTATCTTACTCCCCGAAGTAGTGCTATTTTGCCAAGTATTACAAATGATTCGTTGATGACTCTAGCTCGTGAGATGGGGATGAAAGTAACTCGTCGCAGGATTCTAGTGGAGGAACTGGCAGAGATGAGCGAAGCGGCAGCATGTGGAACGGCATGTGTGATTTCGCCAATAACCAAAGTAGTGGATTTGGACAAGGGGGCGACATATGACTTTGGAGAACCAGGTGAGATATTGACAAAGTTGTATCATGCGTTACAAGATATCCAGTATGGACGAGTGGAGGATAAACATGGGTGGTGCACCGTATGCGAGTTTTGAAAAATCAAGAAACTAAATAATAACTTTTAAATCAACAACATTATGTTTGAAAATCAACCAAAAGGTCTGTTTGCATTGGCTCTTGCCAACACAGGCGAACGCTTCGGCTACTACACTATGTTGGCCGTATTTGCGCTCTTCTTGCGTGCTAACTTCGGACTCGAAGCAGCTACAGCAGGTCAAATCTACTCTACCTTCCTCGCGTTGGTGTATTTCCTTCCACTTGTAGGCGGTATCTTGGCTGACAAGATTGGTTATGGCAAGTGCGTAACCATCGGTATCATGGTTATGTTTGCAGGTTATGTATTGCTCGCAGTACCTCTGGGAGCAGGTGGCACCGCTATGGGCGCTATGATTGCAGCATTGGTACTCATCAGTTTTGGTACTGGTTTGTTCAAAGGTAACTTGCAAGTAATGGTAGGTAACCTCTACGATGATCCTAAGTATGCAGACAAGCGTGACGCTGCGTTCTCATTGTTCTATATGGCTATTAACATTGGCGCAATGTTCGCTCCTACCGCAGCTGTGAAGATCATGGATTGGGCACAAACCAGTCTTGGTGTAAGCGTAAACGACAGTTATCACTTCGCTTTCATGGTGGCTTGCGCATCATTGATTTTGAGTATCGCTATTTACTATGCTTGCCGTCCTTGGTTTAAGCACGTAGAGAACTCTGCTAAACAAGTAGCTGCTACTGGTGGCGCAAAAGTAGAGGAGTTGACTCCAGAGCAAACCAAAAAACGTATCGTAGCATTGTGCCTCGTGTTCGCTGTGGTAATCTTCTTCTGGATGGCGTTCCACCAAAATGGTTTGACCTTGACATATTTCGCTGATGAGTTCGTACAACCACTCTGCACCGGTGTACAGACTATGGCATTCGACATTATCAACCTTGTGATGATCGTAGCGATTGTATATGCAGGTTTCTCACTCGTACAAAGCAAAGAGAAAAAAGCGAAAGTTATCTCTGGCGTAGTAATCGCAGCTGCTTTGGGCGTTTTGGCATACAAGTACATGAATATCTCTGCTGAGGGTATCACCTTGAGCGCTCCTATCTTCCAACAGTTTAACCCATTCTATGTAGTGGCATTGACTCCATTCAGCATGGCATTGTTTGGTGCTCTCGCTAAGAAAGGTAAAGAGCCTTCTGCTCCACGCAAGATTGCACTCGGTATGGTGGTAGCAACTGTGGCATATATCGTGATGGCAGTAGCATGCGTTGGTTTGCTCACTCCTAACGCACAAGAGTTGGCTCGCGTGACTGGTGATCCTACTTTTGTAAATGCAAATGTATTGATCTACACCTACTTGATTTTGACCTTCGCTGAGTTGTTGCTCAGTCCAATGGGTATCTCATTTGTAAGTAAAGTGGCTCCTCCAAAATACAAAGGTATGATGATGGGTGGCTGGTTTGTGGCTACTGCAATCGGTAACTACCTCGTATCTATCGGTGGTAACCTCTGGGGTGACATGCCATTGTGGGGTGTATGGAGCGTATTCGTAGGCGTTTGCGCTGTAGCAGCTATCTTCATGTACTCAATGATGAAGAAACTTGAAGACGCTACTAAATAATCAGTTATGGAACAATTGATTCAAGCATTAACCGCATACACAAGTACTCTGGAGCAGCAGTTGGCTGCTCTAGAGACTCGTGTAGCGCAACTCGAAGCACAACTCGAGAATTGTGAGTTGGCAAGTAAAATAAACCAACTTGAGCAACAGGTTGCAGAACAAGCCGCTTTGATAGCAGTTCTTGCAGTTCAACCAACTGCAGAACCAACCGCTCAGGTAGAAGAACCAGAGATAGAGGTAGAACTCATCATGGAGGAAGACGAGCAGGAGGAGTTAGATGGTCTAGACACCCTAGATATTATAGCAGAAACGGAGGAGACTACCGAAACAGAGCCTGTCGTTGAACCTGTTATTGAGGCAGAAGAGGAGTCTATGGTGGAGGAAGTTGTGGTTGAACCAGAGGTTAAGGCCGAGTTAGAGCCTGTGGTAGAGCCAACACCTCAACCAGTGGTAGAAGTTGCTCCTGTGGTGGAACCTGCACCAGTGGTGGAGAAACCAGCACCACGTCCAGCACCAACACAAACCTCATTATTTGGTTCTGCGGTGGAGGATATCCGTCAAGCTATTTCATTGGGCGATCGTTTCCTCTTTCAACGAGAACTCTTTGCAGGTAATGGCGAATTGATGCAAAAGACATTGGACGAACTCAATGTTTTAGGATCACTCAACGAGGCGATGGAGTATGTGGCAGAAAACTTTGAATGGGATAAAGAGTCCACCGCTGTACAACTCTTTGAGAATGTACTCAAGAGACGCTTCGCTTAAACTGAAAACTGAAAACTGAAAACTGAAATGCTCTATATCGTACCTACACCCGTTGGTAATTTAGAAGATATTACACTGCGTGCGTTGCGACTGCTGAAAGAGGTGGATCTCATATTAGCAGAAGATACACGCACATCATCCGTATTGCTCAAGCATTACGATATCCACACGCCGCTCAAGAGCCATCATAAGTTCAATGAACATGAGACGAGCGATGATATGGCGGCTCGTATGGCGGCAGGTATGAATGTTGCACTTATTTCTGATGCGGGTACACCTTGTATATCCGATCCTGGATTTATGCTCGTGCGTGCTTGTGTAGAGAAAGGTGTAGAGGTACAGTGTCTGCCTGGTGCAACGGCTTTTGTGCCAGCTTTGGTGAATTCAGGTTTGCCTAATGACCGATTCTATTTTGAGGGCTTTTTGCCACAGAAGAAAGGTCGTCAGACACGCATGAAGATTCTTGCAGAACAGACCCACACGATGATCATCTATGAGTCTCCTTTCCGATTGGTAAAAACATTGGAACAATTGGCGGAGTTTATGGGTGCTGATCGTCGTGCTAGCGTGAGTCGTGAGATTAGCAAACTGCACGAGGATACCCAGCGAGGAACACTCGCAGAGTTAGCAGCGCATTACAAGCAAACCCCACCTAAGGGCGAGATTGTGCTAATTGTGGAGGGTGTGCAGTAGCAGAGTTTAGAGGACGCGGCAAGCCGCTATAGTTTAGAGTTTAAAGATATGAGTAGTAATCTGCAAATGAAAATATTGGCGAAGGAAACCGCTATTTATGGTGTCTCTTCGATTGTGGGCAAGTTCCTAAATTGGATGCTTGTTCCGCTATACACATATGTATTGCAGCAGCAGTCAGATTACGGTATTGTGACCAACCTCTACGCATGGACAGCGCTATTGTTGGTGATACTGACCTACGGTATGGAAACGGGATTCTTCCGATTTATTAACAAAGAAGGCGAGAATCCACGCACCGTATATACCACATCGCTCATTACACTCTTTACCACTTCTTTACTATTTGCCTTGGCATGTGTCTTGTGGCAGACTCCGATTGCAACACTCATTGGATACCCTTCACACTCTGAATTTATTGCTATTCTGGGTGTAACTGTGGCAATCGATGCTTTCGCTAGTATCCCGTTTGCGTACCTGCGTTATAAGAAACGCCCATTGCAGTTTGCTGCACTCAAATTGCTCTTTGTTTTCCTGAACATAGCACTCAACTTATTCTTCCTTGTGCTATGTCCTAAGATTCAGGATTGGAGCATTATCTCATCTTGGTATGATCCTAATTACGGTGTAGGATATGTGTTTGTAGCCAATATTTTGGCAACAAGCATACAAACATTGTTCCTTATTCCTGCTGTGGCGGAAGGGTTTAGGAGTTTAGGAGTTCAGGAGTTCAGGAGTTCAGGAGTGTTCTCATGGAATCTTCTCAAGCAGATGCTTCGCTACTCGTTGCCACTGCTCGTATTGGGCGTATGTGGAATCATGAATCAGACTTTGGATCGCATTCTATTCCCATTTCTCTATACAGGTGAGGATGCTCAAACCCAACTTGGTATCTATGGCGCATGTTTCAAGGTGGCTATGGTGATGATGATGTTTACCCAAGCATTCCGATATGCTTATGAGCCCTTTGTCTTTGCTAAACACAAGGATAGAGAGTCAGTAGCCGCTTACGCAGATGCGATGAAGTATTACATTATCTTCTCGTATATGATACTGTTGGGAATGATTGTTTACCTTGACCTACTGAAATTTATTGTCGCACCATCCTATTGGGAAGGACTACGCATTGTCCCTATTGTACTATGGACTTATATCTTCCAGGGGGTATATTTCAACCTTAGTTTCTGGTATAAGTTGACCGATAAAACCCAATGGGGTGCCTATTTTTCGCTACTAGGAGTAGCCATAACATTCGGATTGCAAGTGGTGTTTGTACCACGCATCGGTTATATGGCATCCGCCTTGAGTAGTACGGTATGCTATTTGGTGATTATGCTGCTATCGTATTTGGTAGGACGCAGACATCTGACCATACCATACGATTTGCGCCGAATTGGCATATACACTCTGGTGATACTGACACTTTTGGCAGTTTACTACCTATTGGCACATTTATTGCCAATGAATGATTGGACCAAAATGGGTATAGGAACTATACTCCTTATTATATATTGTGGAATTTTCTATCGCTTGGATGGAAAGACATTACTAAAAAGATAATCTATGTTTTCAGGAATAGTAGAAACAATGGCTCAAATCGTGAAGATTGAGCAAGAACAAACCAATAAACACTTCACCCTACGCAATCCCTATGGCGAGCCGCTGAAGATTGACCAATCCATCGCACACAATGGCGTATGCCT
>JAZQSZ010000214.1:0-2186 GCA_045630365.1 Paludibacteraceae bacterium
CATCAACGCCCATCTCTGCAAGCATATTGGAAACCTTATGTTGAATTAGCGGGTCGGCGTGATAAGGTCGCCCTGCAAGCAGTATGGTTAAGTTGTCCATTTGTTGTGATACTCGTAGCGATTCTTTGTTTCGTTCTGCAATATCAAGCATATAATTCGTTTGCGCCTCTTCGGCTTTTAGAAAAGCGTCCAATGCTATGCCTTTGGATACCCCTAATGAGTGGAGATACTCCTCGCATTGCTTGTATAGCAAGTTGCCATCGTTAAAACTGATGACAGGTGAATCAATAGGGATTCTTGTTTGTTGCACGCTCTTGACCACAGCGGAATAACCCGTTACAATGGGGCAGTTATAGCTATTTTGGTCGCCATTACCGCATTGCTCCTTAACGACAAATGGCATAAATATTCTATCAACATCTCGTTTTTGAAGGTCGCAGATATGGCTGTGTACTAACTTTGCAGGGAAACAGATATTATCAGACATAACCATTCGAGCACTATGCTCGTATCGTGTATAGTCGGAGGGTTCGGATAAATATACCGAAATACCACACTCGGTAAACAGAGTATGCCAAAATGGATACTCCTCAAACATATTCAGCACACGAGGTATGCCTATTGTCAGTTTAGGGTTTTCAATAACTGCACTCCGAGAGAACAAAAGGTCGGTCTTTATTTCGTACATATTACGCCCTGCGACTCTCGATGTTCCGCTGTTGTTGAAATGTTTTTCACATCTGTTTCCCGAATAATATTTGTGTCCGTTGCCAAAATTGTATTGTTGTATCTCACAATTATTCTCACATCCTCTACAATTCAGTGTGCGTGTAGAGTATGTAACCGTAGCCAACATTTCATCGAGAGAGATTGTGTTACCGCTGTTCTCCATAGCGTGGAGAGCGCATCCGAATGCACCCATCAGTTCAGGATATTCACATCTTGTAACTTCAAGATTTGTAATGATTTCCAATGCTCGTACGATTGCATCATTACGCATAGTGCCACCTTGAACAACAATATGGTTGCCTAATTGTGAAGCATCCTTTAATTTCAATACTTTATATAGGCAGTTTTTGACAACAGAATATGCCAATCCTGCTGATATATCGCTTACCGATGCTCCCTCTCGTAGGACTTGTTTAACCTTTGAGTTCATAAAGACGGTGCAACGAGTACCGAGGTCGGCAGGGTGAGCGGATTCACAAGCTTTTTGAGCAAACTCAGAAGCAGAGTATCCTAAACTTTGTGCAAAAGCCTCTATAAATGAGCCACAACCTGAAGAACAAGCTTCATTGATTTCGATTCGGTCTATAATGCCATTATTGACAAATATAGCTTTCATATCTTGACCTCCGATGTCAAGAATAAAACTCACCTTGTCATCAAGATTGTGCGCAGCTTTGTAGTGTGCAATAGTTTCTATGATTCCTGAGTGTAAGTTAAACGCAGCCTTAATCAAATCCTCACCATATCCCGTAGAACAACTACCTGCAAATTCCAAAACAGCACCTTGCTTTTTGCACTCTTCCGAGAGTTTAGACAAGCCAAGTACTACGGTTTCAATAGGTCTGCCACCATTACCTTTATAAAATTTATATAACAATTCTCCTTGCTCATTCAACACAACAATCTTTGTGGTAGTTGAGCCCGAATCAATACCTAAGTATGCTCTCTGCACGCCTTTTGATAGTTTTGCGTGAGCTATATTGTTACAAGAAATTCGATTGTGCCACTCATTGTACGAGGTCGTATTTTCAAATATTGGTTGTAGAGATGAGGTGGAACGTTCTATGTTATTTGAAGATTTCTTTAAGTGAACGATTAAATCCGACAGACGCTCAATGTGCTCATTCTCAATTTCAACCAAAGCAGTACCAAGAGCAGGGATAAGTTCTCCATATTGGGGCAACATAATTTGAGAATCATCCAATGATAGATAACTCTTGAATGCCTCTCGAAGTGCCGGGATAAATGTCAGCGGACCGCCACAAAACAATATAGGCGGTTGTATATCATATCCGTGCGCTAATGTTGTGACGGTCTGCACCGCCACAGCGTGAAAAATTGACGCAGCAATGTTCTCTCGGCTAATATTTTTAGCTATTAGATTTTGAATGTCCGTCTTACAGAAAACTCCGCATCGTGATGCTATGGGATAGATTTTAGATGAACGCATAGCCAAT
>JAZQSZ010000215.1:0-4316 GCA_045630365.1 Paludibacteraceae bacterium
TTTTGCTACTGTCATGACATGGAGATTAAGAATCAGTTCAATGCGGCGCAATTGTGTCTCGCAGTATGGATTGAAGAAGAACACACCTGCGTTATTAATGAGGATATCTACTTCTAGGTTATTATCCTTGCAGTATTGGTACACCAATTCTGCAGAGTCTTGCTTACTCAAATCGGCATAAAGCGGAATAGTTTTCACGCCAAATTGAGCAGCGAGATCAGCGGCTACTTGTTGGAGTTCTGCCTCCTGGTTGCTAACTAGAAGAAGATCTGTATGATAATCGCGCGCAAGTTGGGTGGCATATTGTAGGCCAATACCCGATGATGCGCCTGTAACGAGTGCGAGCATTCTAGTTTAGTGTTTAGAGGAGGGGTACCACATTTGTTCGTACCTGAGGGCTTCCTTCTTGAGGTATGCAGGAATGCCCTTGTCGCACTCGTGGCACTTCATGTCGAGGGTGTACATACGCGCAACGCAATAGTTGGAGCGTTTGCACTCAGAGTGATATTGCTCCTCTTTCATTTTGTTCACGAAATCAGTGTCGCGCACCAAAGCATGTCCAATCTGCACAAAATCAAAGCCTTCTGCGAGGGCAGTCTCGGCATTCTCACGACCCATGATACCACCAACATAGATGAGTGGCATCTTCAATGCTTTGCGGAATTGCTTAGCTGTATCGAGGAAGAAAAGTTCTTTGAATGGCACGGTAGGAATCATCAAGTGACCTACAAAGCGCAATGCGAGGCGCAACCACCAGAAAGACCAAGGATTCATATAGTGAGCCAAAGTCTTGATTGGCATAGCACCACCCATGACGGTGAAAGGTGCTTTGCTCACGAAGCCCGCAGTAAGAACAAGCGCGTGAACACCGTGTTTCTCAATCTCTTGGGCGATGCGGATGCACTCTTCTACTTTCAAGCCAGACTTAAAGCCATCGTACATATTGGTCTTCACAACCACAGCCATATCATCGCCAGCATGCTCCATAACCTCTGCCATCACTTCGTTCATGAAGCGCATACGGTTCTCCAACGAACCTCCGTACTCATCGCGACGGCGGTTGGTGTATGGTGAGAGGAATTGTGAAATCAAATATCCGTGGCCTGCGTGAATCTCCACACAGTCAAAACCACACTCGCGGCAGAAGTCCACAGCGTGACCAAATGCCTTGACAATCTCCTTGATCTCCTCTTTTTTGAGTGCACGGTGGAGAGTTGGTGAATAGAGGTTGAAACCTGTGCTGGCACCTACAGGAAGACATTTGCAGGTATAGAAGTGGGTCATGTTACCACAGTGCCCCAGTTGAATACTTGCCTTAGCACCCTCTGCGTGGATGCCGTCGGTGAGCTTCTTCAAGTCCTCTTTGATCTCATCGTGGATATAGAGCTGACCGTCAAAAGATACACCCGAACGAGTGACTGAGCAATATGCTACGGTGGTCATTGCTGCACCACCACGGGCTACAGCAGTATGATAGTTATAGAGATCTTGACTAGGTTTGTTACCATATGCCATGTTCTCAAATGCAGCAGAACGAATAGCACGGTTACGCAAGGTGATAGGTCCGAGTTTACACTCGGTGAACAATAGATTGCTCATTTAATTTTGAATTATAAATTATGAAATCAATAAATAAACGGAATGATTCGTTTGAGTTTTTTTTCATCGAATTCTCCTGCGAATTCTTTCTTGTAGCGATGATAGATAGAGTTCGCGCGAGGAACGAGGTTGCAGCATGAGAACCAGAAGAAACTCAATCCTGCCCATGACCAGGTAAGAATAGCAAAACCGAGCCACTCGGTAATCTCACCAAGGTAGTTAGCGCTAGTAACGAACTTGTACATACCTTTCTTAGGTAAATAGTGATTGGTATCACCTGGCTTGCGCAAGTGGCGAATCACATGGTCAGAGTGCATATTGATAGCCCATCCACAGATGAAGATAACTACACCCAAAATGAATCTCCAATCCGTTAACCACGAAGTGGCATATGGTGCAAATTGTGGGGCTAAATGAAATAACCAATAGCCTTGTATATAGCCATTTACGAGATTCCATATCACAGAGAATGCCATGATTATAATAGGCATTTTGCTATTGCCTTTGAGCAAAAATGGGAAAATAAATGAACGTTGGAAATAGTGAAATTGGAATATCAAAAAGAAGATCAAGTATGGCAGTTGAAATTTGACTTCCGACTGTGCCCAAAGATATAACATCACAAAGAAGACGGGCATCTCCATGAGACACCATCCTACCTTATTATTGATAGCAGGACCCCATTTCTCAGTACGCATTTTACCATATCCCGCATCCACAAAATACAGTGCAACAAACACCACTAATCCTACTAAAAAGAGGATAAAGAGAAAATTATGAAATGATTCCAAAGCAGTAGATATTTCCATATGTAATATTTTTAGGTGACTAGGCTATGAAGCGATTGGCGATAGACTAGAACACAAATTTGTTTGCAAAGATAGTAAGTTTTTTTCAAACAACCAAATATTTATTAAAATATGTTATACTTTTCTATGTTTTTGACTAATAAATAGTCCAATTATAATAATTATTATCCCTATCCACTTCCATAATGGAAGTTGCTCGCTGAAGAACATCCACATCATCAAAGCCGTAAAAACTGGGCGTATATTATTAAATATGTTCGCGCGCGTAACACCGATATAGCGCACTGTGTAACAAAATAGAATGAAGGCTGTCACAGAGGCTAAGACGGCTAGATAGAGGACGGAGAGAAGAGAGGTGAGTAGAGTTGAGGAATGTTGAGTAGCATTGAGTAGTGTTGAGGAGTATTGTGTAGTATTGAGTAGTAAATCCCCACCCCATAGGATATAGAATAGGACTAATGATATAGATTGCACGTAGAAAACAATAGTGAGTGGAGAATATTGCGATGGTATTCTGCGAAGTACTACACTATAACCAACTGAGCAACTAACAGTTAGAATAGCCAAGAATATGCCCAAAGGATTGCCTATTGCAAAATTATTGCTACCAACTAGCAGCAATAGCAACATACCCACAGTAGACACAATGATACCCAGGATATTGTAGCGTGTCACTTGTTCACGAAGAATCACCCATGCAAAAATAGGCGCCATAATCGGTTGGGTACTGAGCATAGCCTCCGCTATGGTAGGTGAGGCAAAACTCTGATAGGTGTATGTCTCAAAAATAAAATATAGAAAGGGTTGCAGCAATCCGCCAAAGAGAAAGAGTGGAAGATCCTTCTTCTCTACCCTTTGCAGTCCAACTATATCGTTACCACGAAAAATCAGTCCCACAAACAGCATCAATACGACTGCAATAGAGAAGCGTAGAACAATGAGTGTCAGAGGATTAAAGACGAGTAGTGCCTCTTTAACAGCAATACCTGCGCCAGCCCAAATGAGCATAGCGCAGATAATGGCGATATATGGTATGAGTTTTTTGATCATGCCTTAGCTCTACGCGCCTTGCGAGCGCTGCGTCGTTGTGTGCGTTTTTGTTGGCGTTCTTTGATATTATCATCAATGGTGTTAGCAATCTCCATGATCTTATCCGATAGTGTCTCCGTGCGTTCAATCTGATCAAACTTACGACGGCGTTTGTCGTCTTGCATAAGAAGATTGAATTTGAATTGTCCATCGCGGAAACCGTCACGCAAACACGCAGCTTTGAAACGTGCATATGCATTGCTGAGCAAGATATGTGCTTGTGGTTCTTTGAGACGGAAAGATGCACGCTTGGACTCGTATTCGTTGTTGATTTCCTGTAATTTACGATCTACCACCTTGGTGAATTCGTCTGCCGTCTCTTGGTCGATATCCTCGTTGACAAACTCGTAGTAGAAATGGTATTTTGACTCGCGTACATCCGCAAAACCCACAAAGAACTTGGTCTTGATATCCAATAGTTCTTCTGCCTTGTGTACCGCGTCAATGAATTGTGGTTCATAGAGTTTCTCGCCAGTCATAGACACAATGCCATTGACTTTGGAAACCATATGTACGGTAGGTGTGTTGTAGAATTTGCCTCCTACCTCTACCAGATCGTTCATGTTATATCGGAAGAGACCCGAATAGGTAGTCACATACGCACAATAGCGTTTGCCTACCTCGAGTTCATGGATCTGCAAGAATTGTTTGTGTGGATTATCCAGTTCACTCTCCTCCACAAACTCGTAGTAATGGAAGTGTGGGAAGAGGACAGACTCATTGGTGTCATCTAGCGAGAAACCAAAACGGCATTCTGTGGCAATATATCCCAACTCTTGGTAGAAAGTCTTGTCCCAATTGAATTGGTCAAGGTATTTC
>JAZQSZ010000216.1:0-3853 GCA_045630365.1 Paludibacteraceae bacterium
TTTGGTCATGTCAAAAAAAAGCAGTACCTTTGCACTCGCTTTCGAATGAGAGAGTGTACACGGTGGCTATAGCTCAGCTGGCAGAGCATCGGATTGTGGTTCCGAGTGTCGTGGGTTCGAGCCCCACTAGTCACCCAAAAAAGACGACTTATGGTCGTCTTTTTTTGTGTATATGTTGTATATTCCAAAAAAAAGTTGTACCTTTGTGCGATTTTTAGATGAATAAGTCTATGATAAAGAGAGTAATTAATACAATTATCCCTATTGCTGTTTTGCTAGTGTTTAGTATGACTTTGCAGTCGTTTACGGTGGTGATTGATGCCGGTCACGGTGGTCATGATGCCGGAGCAATAGGTTTGAAGATGGGAGTTAAAGAGAAAGATCTTAATCTAGCGGTCGCACAACGTTTGGCGGAGAGTATTCGTGCTAAATATCCAGAAGTAAAAGTGATACTGACACGTAGTACGGATGTGTTTTTGCCATTGCAGCAGCGTGCTGATATAGTGAATAAGTGCAAAGATAGTGATAAATTGTTCATTAGCATACATACCAATGCTGCGGAGAATCGCAATGCATGTGGTGCTGAGACATTTATCCTAGGTACTGATCGTATGGATGATAACTTGGATGTCGCTATGCGTGAAAACTCTGTAATGAAACTAGAAGAGGACCTAACGGTGTATCAAGGATTTGATAACTCCATCGAAAGTTATATCATGTTCGAGCTAATGCAACATGGTTATATGGAGAATAGTATGGTTTTTGCAGAGAAAGTTCAAAATGAGTTTGTCAGTTCCCTTCAACGTGCTAATCGTGGTGTAAGACAGGCTGCGTTTTGGGTTTTGTTGCAGTCTGCGTGTCCAGGAGTTTTGGTAGAAATGGGATTCTTGAGTAATGCAGAGGAAGAGAAATGGCTTGCTAGTGAGGCTGGTAAAGCGGGTATCGTAAAGGGAATCTTTACCGCGTTTGAAAAATATTACAACGAAACTAAAAACTAATCAATATGAAAATTTCTAGAGAATTCAAAGTAGGTGTATTGGCTGTATTGTGTGCAGTCATTTTGTATTTTGGACTGAACTTTTTAAAAGGTATTAATATCTTTTCCTCAACATCTACATATGTAGGTCAATATGAGAACATCAGTGGCCTAACAGAGCAAGCGCCTGTTTTAATCAAGGGTTATCAAGTGGGTTTGGTGGAGACTATTCAATATGACTTTACCAAATCGCAACCTTTTACTGTAGCGGTATCAATCGCCAAGGATATTCAATTGCCTCAAGGAACTAAAATGGCACTTGTTGCTAATGGATTGTTGGGCGGAATGGCCATAGAACTGCAACTACCTCAAACCACTACTGCGGAGGTATATCAACGTGGAGATACATTGCCATCTGTAGTAGTGCCGGGTTTGTTTGAAACCTTGGAACAAGGTATTTTAGCTAAATTAGATAGTGTATTAGGAGAGGCTAATACTTTGGTGGCATCCCTCAATAACTCTATGGAAGAAGGAAGTCTCTATCAGACATTACAAAATGTAGAGCAAATAACTGCGGACCTGAAGGTTAGTGGAGCGGATTTGCGTCAATTGACACACAAACAACTTCCTACTATTATGGCGAAGGTAGATACTACTATCACTGGTTTTGCTGCTTTGGCTACAGACGTACGCGAGGCTAATATTGTAGGACTTGTGGATAGCGTGCAAAGTGTGATAGCAGGTGTGAATGGTGCAATCAACTCTGACGCGGGTACTTTAGGACTATTGTTGAATGATAAAACCTTGTACGATAACCTTAACGTAGCATTGGAAGATTTGGATCGTGCTGTACTTAATGTGGACTCAATTATGATGTCAATTAAGGCCCGCCCATTCATTAAAAAGAAATTACCTAAATAAGCTTATTTTTTAATTGTCTAATTAACAATATATGTTGAAAAATAGCGTATTTTGTTGATAATTAGATAATTATTTGTTGTTATTGGAATGGTTGGCTGTGGAACTAAAATTTGTTTCACACGTGAAAACCAATAACTTATGTTTATAGGGGTGGTGTAATTCTAAGAAAATCAAATAATCTAACTTAAATCGTTGATTGATTGTGTGGTAACACGCTTTGAGTTATTAACAAAAAATAAGAATTTGCAGGTTTAAGAAAAAAGCAGTACCTTTGCACTCGATTTAAGGAAAATACTGATTCTTTTCCACTAAATTTGGTAATTTTCATTAGTAACTGTAGGAATACAGTATAGATATTCTTTGCGCCTACGCATATATATAAGGTAATAGTAATTTAATAACGAATGCAAGATAATTTGAACATATTGTGGAGTGAGTGCCAACAGATTTTGCGAGATAATCTTTCGCCAAGTGCATACCAGACATGGTTTGCATCTGTTGAGGCTATCCAATGGGAAAATAATTTGCTTGTCTTGCAGGTGAGAAGTCAATTTATTGTTGACTATATTGAAGAAAACTATTTAGATATTCTTTCTCGTGTATTGCGTAAAGTGTTTGGAGCTAATGTACGTTTGGAGTATCGTGTATTGATGGCTGGTAGCAGCGTCGATATTCCTAGTGATACGCAACGTATTCATACTGCTGCAGTAGCACCTGCGCAAGGGACTACTTTCGAAGCGAGAAACAATTGGGAAACTCATCTCAATACCCAATATACCTTCTCTAATTTTGTCAAGGGTGAGCCTAACAAATTGGCTCGTGCTGCTGCGGTGGAGATCGCTAAGAATCCAGGTAAGACTATTTTCAATCCATTGTTCTTGTTTGGTGGTAGTGGAGTAGGTAAGACTCACTTGGCTAATGCTATTGGTAATGAGGTGTGTGCGCTGAATCCAAGTGCAAGAGTATTGTATGTCGCTGCAAATACCTTTAAGTTGCAGTTCCAAGATGCTGTTAATCACAATCGTGTTCCAGACTTTTTGATGTTCTATCAATCAATTGATGTCTTGATCGTAGATGATATCCAGTATTTTGCAGATCTCAAGGGTACACAAGATACATTCTTCCAGATTTTTAACCATTTGCAACAGACTCATAAGCAACTTATCTTAACATCAGACCGTAGTCCAATGGAATTACGTGGTATGCAAGAGCGTTTGCTATCTCGTTTCAAGTGGGGTTTGGCAGCCGAAATTACTCGTCCTGACTATGCTCTTAGAAAAGATATTCTAGCATATCGTTTGCACAAAGATGGTATCAAACTGAGCGAGGCTATCGTAGAGTATATCGCCACTAACGTAACGGAGAATGTGCGTGATTTGGAGGGTGTATTAGCAAGTCTGTTGGCTTATGCTACATTGACAGATAGTCCTATAGATATCACTTTGGCACAAACGGCAGTAGGACGATTGGTACAACTACATCCTAAGACATTTAATCCAAAGGATATTGTGGATACAGTATGCCAACAGATGAATGTATCAGAACGAATCGTGACTGCACGCACTCGTCAAAGAGAAGCAGTGAGAGCTAGAAATATAATCATGTATTTGCTTAAGAAATATACGGATAGTTCACTCGCTGAGATTGGTAAACAAGTTCATCGCGATCACGCTACTGTTGCCCATTCGCTATCTCAAATGGATGATTTGATGGCTTATGATGCTGTTCTTCGTCAAGAAGTGGCTTCTATAGAGAGAGCATTAGGAAGATAGCTTACTAGACCGTTACCACTCCGTTACCACTACGGAGGGATAACGAAGGGATAACGGAGGAACTCCAAATATAAATAGGATAGTCCACATTTTTGGTGGGTTGTCCTATTTTTTTTTCCAAAATATTTGTGTATTTCCTCAAAAAGCAGTAATTTTGCAAACTGTTTTATATGAAATATAAAAA